>JAEZGR010000377.1 GCA_023437255.1 Pseudomonadota bacterium
AACCGGCGGATCAAGAACGCGCTGGCCGAGGCCCACCTGGCCGACAAGGCCGAGCGCAAGACCGGCGGCGTCGCCAAGTGCATCGAGGATCTCTCGCGCACCTACTCCGAGCCGGTGGAAGGCGAGCGGCGGGCCGAGCGCGCCAAGTCCGAGCTGATCGAGGCCAACCTGCGCCTCGTGGTCTCCATCGCGAAGAAGTACACGAACCGCGGTCTGCAGTTCCTCGACCTGATCCAGGAAGGGAACATCGGCCTGATGAAGGCCGTGGACAAGTTCGAGTACAAGCGCGGCTACAAGTTCTCCACGTACGCCACGTGGTGGATCCGTCAGGCCATCACGCGCTCCATTGCCGACCAGGCACGCACGATCCGGATTCCGGTTCACATGATCGAAACGATCAACAAGATGAACCGCATCAATCGTCAGATTCTGCAGGAAACCGGGAGCGAACCCGATCCCGCAACGCTGGCGCAGAAGATGGACATGCCTGAAGACAAGGTGCGCAAGATCCTCAAGATCGCCAAGGAACCGATTTCCATGGAAACGCCGATCGGCGACGATGACGATTCCCATCTCGGCGATTTCATCGAAGACCTGGGCACACTGTCGCCGGCAGAATCGGCGCTGCATGGTTCCATGCGCGATGTGGTCAAGGAGGTGCTTGATTCACTCACGCCCCGCGAAGCCAAGGTGCTGCGCATGCGCTTCGGTATCGAAATGAGCACCGACCAGACCCTTGAAGAAGTCGGCAAGCAGTTCGACGTGACGCGTGAACGCATCCGTCAGATCGAGGCCAAGGCCTTGCGCAAACTGCGGCATCCCAGCCGTGCCGACAAGCTCAAGAGCTTCCTCGAAGGTCAGTAACGCGCCTTTACCGGCTGCGGTGCCCCTGGGGGTGCCGCATGAGCCCCGCCACGTGATTCCGCCTGCAGGGCGGTCGCCTGGCGGGGTTTTTTTTGGCTACACTCGACCGACAGAGACATTCCACTGATTCAAGGAAGCACCATAATGACTACGCTTTCGATCGACTTGAATTGCGACATGGGCGAGAGCTTCGGCGCCTGGACCATGGGGCAAGATCTCGAGATCCTTCCGCTCATTTCTTCCGCCAACATCGCCTGTGGCTTTCACGCAGGCGACCCGGGCACCATGCGCAAGACCGTGAAAGCCGCCATCAGCAACGGCGTGGCGCTGGGCGCGCATCCAGGGCTGCCCGATCTCATGGGCTTCGGGCGGCGCAACATGGCGATCACCCCGCAGCAGGCCTACGACATGGTGGTGGTACAGGTGGGTGCCATGGCCGCCACGGCGGCGAGTCAGGGGGCTCGTCTGAACCACGTCAAGGCCCATGGCGCGCTGTACAACATGGCGGTGGGCGACCCTGAGCTTACCCGCGCCCTTGCCCAGGCGGTTTACGATGTCGACCGCAGCCTGATCTTCTACGCCCTGGCGTCCAGCAATATGGCGCGTATTGCGCAAGACGTGGGCCTGACGGTGGCGCACGAGGTGTTCGCCGATCGCACCTACCAGCCCGACGGCAGCCTGACACCCCGCAGCCGACCCGATGCCATGATCGAAGACCCGCAGGTCTCTATTCGGCAGGTATTGCGCATGGTTCAGGAAGGGCGGGTGACGGCCGTTGACGGCACGGAGGTCGAAGTTCAGGCCGACACGCTGTGCATACATGGCGATCAACCGGGCGCGGTGGTCTTCGCCCAGACGATCCGTGCTGCGTTCGAAGCTGCAGGGATCGCGGTACGCCCCGTTGCGCCCGAGGCTCAGGCCGCCTGAGCGCGATCATATGCCGGGCCTCGCCCGGCTTCACCTAACGCCGTGAGGGCTTGATGGCGGAAACCACCATGCCCAGCACGAGCCCCCAGAAGGCGCTGCCGATTCCCAGCAGACTCAATCCCGAGGCTGTGCACAGGAATGTGACGATGGCGGCATCGCGTTCGGCCTCGTCGGCCAGCGCCCCCGCCAGGCTGTTGGCGATTGTGCCCAGCAGGGCCAGGCCGGCGATCGCGGCAACCAGTTCAACCGGGAATGCCACGAACAGGCTGACCACCGTTGCCCCGAAGATGCCGGTCGCCAAATAGAACACCCCGGCCCAGACGGCAGCCATGTAGCGGCGATCCGGATCAGGGTCGGCGTCGCGGCTCATGCAGATGGCAGCCGTTATAGCGGCCAGATTGAACGAGAATCCGCCAAAGGGCCCCAGCGCCAGCCCGGCAAAGCCTGTCCAGCCGATCAGGGGGCTGGCCGGGGTGTTGTAGCCGTTGGCGCGCAGCACGGCCAGCCCGGGCACGTTCTGAGACGTCATGCTGACGATGAAGAGCGGAATCGCCACCCCAACAAATGCCTGCCATGAAAATTCGGGCGCCATGAATACAGGCGTGGCCGGGGTCCAGTCGAGTGCGTCGAGCCTGAGCAGGCCCAGTACAGCAGCGCAGGCAATGCCTGCCATCAGCGCCAGTGGAACCGTGTAGCGAGGCAGCACCACCCGAGCTATCAGCCAGTTTGCCAGCATGACACCCTCCAGCAAAGGCTGAGTCTGCATCGAGCCGAAGGCATCCATGCCGAAACGAACCAGAATGCCCGCGAGCATGGCCGCGGCCAGCGGGCGGGGCACATAGCTCATCAGCCGCTGGAAGCCCCCGCTCGCGCCCGCAATGGTGATCAGTGCGGAGCTGCCGAGAAAGACACCAATGGCCACGTTCATGGACAGCCCGTCGAGCCCGGTGACCAGCAGGGCGGCGCCCGGTGTGGACCAGGCAGTCAGCACGGGGCTGCGGAAATACAGAGAGAGGCCAATGCAGGTGGTACCCATGCCGATGCCCAGGGCCCACATCCACGAGGCCAGTTGCTCTGTGGTCGCGCCAGCGGCTGTGGCCGCCTGAAAAATGATCGCCACCGAGCTCGTGTAGCCCACCAGAACGGCGACAAAGCCGGCGGCAAGGTGAGTCAGCGCAAAGGGAAATCGCAGGGGCGGACGGGCGGTGGAGGGCGTACTCATGCGGCTGTGACAGGCGGACGTGGCGCAAAGCGCAAATGCTAGCACGGTGCACCATCGTGGGGAACGCGGGTTGCTGTAGGAGTGTCACTTACACAGGAGTCAGACCATGAATGCACACAGACCAGATCAGGCGGCTTTCGATCTCGATGGCACCGCCCGAAGTGATCCCGGCATCGGGCCCAGCGACAGCTCGGATTCTCTCAATGACCTTCCCGAAGAGTTGCAGGACATTGATAGCGATCGCCATGCGACAGGGGAACGTCCGTCCGTGGAAGAGCGGCCCAATATTGCATCCGGTGAAGACGTGGATGTCGACAGAACCATATCGGAGGACGAAGCGGGCCTGGCCCATACGCCACCTGACCCGGCTCGTAATGGTGGCACGGCGGAAGAGTGAGGCGCGTGGTGGGACGCCACGTGTTTTCTTCAGTCGTCGCTGCGCTGCCGGTAACGCCAGCGCCACGGTGCTTCGGGGTTGCGTTCCGCCCATAGCCCGCGCCTGGCCTGTTTGGCTTCATCTTGCAAGGTGTAAAGGGTGTGGTCGATGACGTGCCGATCGTAAACCCAGGCCGCGCCGGCACTGACCAGTTCCTCGTTGACGCTCTTGCCGTTACACGAAACGTTGCCCAGCATGCGGCCGTACTGGTCGGTGCCGACGACCTGAATGGTCACCGGCGACCCCTTGGTGCAGAGGCGCCGCAGATGGTCGCGCGCACGGGTACCGTAAGCCTGGTCGAGTTCGGGCGCATCGATCTGCGCCATACGTATCCGTTGCGTTCCGCCTTCGTTGGGGCAGCGTACTCGCATGCTGTCACCATCGTGCACGGTTGCGACGGTGCAGGAACGCTCGGTTTCGGCCGACCCGAAGGCGTAAAACACGCTGGTTGCAAGGGCGAGAGTCAGAATCGCAATGAGATGCTTCACGGTACACCAGGCGTTTTATCGGCGGGCGGGCCGCAGTTGTGTGACGAGCTGGTCTGCCGGTACAGGCCTGCCGGTATAGTAGCCTTGGATCAGGTCGCAGCCGCGGGCGCTGAGGTGGCGGTATTCTTCAGGCGTTTCCACGCCTTCAGCGACTACTGTGAGCCCAAGCGTGTGAGCGAGGGAGATGACCGCCTGCACGATGCCGGCATTGCCGCGGTCATTCGTGATGTTCCTGATGAACGACTGGTCGACCTTGAGCGTGTTCACCGCGAAGCGCTTCAGGTGACCCAGACTCGAGTAGCCAGTGCCGAAGTCGTCGATGGCGATCTGGACGCCGAGTTCGCGCAGGTGATTCAGGGTATTGATGGACTGATCGACGTCGCTCATGAGCGCGCTCTCAGTGATCTCCAGTTCCAGGTAGCGCGCGGTGAGGCCCGTTTCTTCCAGCACCTGAACCACTTTGCTGACCAGGTCATCGCGTTCGAGCTGAATGGCCGAAATATTCACCGAGACGGGAATGGGCCGGTAACCGGCATTTTGCCAGGCACGGTTGGTGCGGCAGGCCTCGGCAAGCACCCATTCTCCAATCGGTACGATGAGCCCGATTTCCTCTGCAAGCGGAATGAATTCCCCCGGCGAGATGAGGGTGCCGTCGGCAGTGCGCCAGCGCAGCAGTGCCTCCGCACCCACTACTCGCCCGCTCAGGACCTCGATCTTGGGCTGGTAATGCAGCAGAAACTCGCCGTGCGCGAGCGCATTGCGCATGCGGGTGATCCATTCGAGCCGGTCAAATCCGTCGTTGTTCAGGTTCACCGTGAAGTGGCGATAGTTGTTGCGGCCCAGCGCCTTGGCGCGGAACATGGCTGCGTCGGCATGGCGCAGCATGGTGTCGACGTCGCGGGCGTCGGACGGTGCAATGCTGATACCTATGCTGCACGTAGCATGGATGTCGTACTCGTATTCGCTGATGCGCCACGGCTGGGCAACCGACGTCAGAATATTCTGGGCGATCTGCGCCGCTTCCTCGCGTGAAGTCAGGTCTTCGAGCAAGATGATGAACTCGTCGCCGCCCTGACGCGCCACGCTGTCGAAATTGCGCAGACACGAACACAAACGGCTGGCCACGATCCGGAGGAATTGGTCGCCTACGTGATGGCCGAGGCTGTCGTTCACATATTTGAACTGGTCGACGTCGATGTACAGAATGGCCACGTAACGGTCGGGCGGCCGGTTCTTCAGGGCCGTCTCCAGTTTTGCAGAGATGGCGCTGCGGTTGAGCAAGCCGGTCAGTGCGTCGTGCGTCGCCTGGAACTGGGCGACCGCTTCCTGGAGTTTGCGCTTTGTGATGTCTTCGATCGTGCCCTCGAAGAACAGGACTTCACCCCGTTCGTTCTTAACGGCGCGTACGTTTTCGGACACCCAGATAATGCTCCGGTCGCGCCGGTAGACCTGTGATTCGAAATCCGTGACCACGCCGTCTTCGATGACGCGGCGCAGGAATTCGCTGCGGCGGTCAGGGTCGATGTAGAAGTCGGTACGAATGTTCTCGACGTTGTTGATCAGGTCTTCGGGGCGATCGTAGCCGTGTATGCGGGCCAGCGCCGGGTTTGCGGTGATGAAGCGACCGTCGGGCGTCGATTGATAGATGCCCTCCATCGGGTTCTCGAAGATGCTGCGGTAGCGACGTTCTGCCTCTTGATAGGCGGCTTCGGCTTCTTTTTGCGCGGTTGCGTCTTGAATGTGCCCGGCGATCAGTCTGAGGCTGCTGCCGCTCGAGGTAATGGGGGCACCCCGTTCGGACACCCACAAATAGTGACCATCGCGATGGCGTATGCGGTAGTCGGCGGAAAAGCGCTTGCCGGCCTGCAAGGAAATCATGACCTGGCCGCGTACGACATCGCGGTCTTCGGGGTGGATCAACTCTTCAAAGGAGGGGACGCGATTGTGCAAAAGTTCGTCGGCACTGTAGCCCGTGAGATCTTCACACCCGTCGCTCAGGTATTCCATGGTCCAGTGCTGATCGACTCTCGCGCAGTAGACAACGCCAGGCAGCGATTGAATGATGGTTTCCGGCGAGCAGATGGGCTCGTGTTGATCCGTACGATCCATTGTCGGTTGGGATGTCATGGGCTGGGGGCTGGTTGTCTGCGGCACTAGTTTAACCGTCGCTTTCTTTTTTCGTCTCCGGCCCCTTCGCAATTTGGGGCGAGGCATGATTGTTGCTGCCGTGAGCATACGACAAGTGGAGAATGCTCATGAGCCCGGACAACCGTGAAAAACACGCCGATTCCAAAGATGTAATGCGACGCAGTTTCGAAAAGGAAACGAGCGTGGAGGAACACGCACACAACGAGGCACGCACCCAGCCGCCGGGTCGCCGCGCGGTGCTGGGCGCACCGACTGACCCCAATTCGCCGACGACCGAAGCGAATATCCCGCCGGGCGTGGCCGCCGACGAAGCCAGAGATCCCGGGCGCATGACCCCGGGTAGCGCCCCGGTGGATAACCGGAGTGGCGAAAGCAACCCAGAATCTTCGAAACGCGAATGAGTGGACTGGGCGATTGCTGATCAATGAAGCACAATCAATTGAAAAATAAGTGCTTTTTTGAGATGTGACCAGGTTCTCCAAGCACTTATTCACACAAAGTGGGGACAAGCTGCCCACCGTTGAGGGGATTTCAGCTACCTGAAAATGCACCCGGGGTAAAAACTGACCACTGAACCTCAGGTCATTGTCAGCACACGAAGTTTTTGCGATGTGCCAGGGTTTTCCCTAGGGTTATTCACAGGAGATGGGGATAAGTCTCCGGCAGCCGATGGGGTTCACCGCTGCAGTTTGCCATCCTTGTTGCTGTCGGCGCGTTGGAAGTCTTTCATGACATGGTCAATGAGTTCGTCAAGGGTGATCTTGCCGTCGTCGTTACGGTCGACTTCCTTGAACTGTGCCGGCGTCAACAACGTTTCGACCTCGTCCAGGGTAAGGCCTCCGCTGCCGTCTTTGTCGAGTTTCTTGAAGGCCTCCTTCATGAACTGCTGGTACTCGGCCTCGCTCAACACGCCATCGCGATTCGTGTCGAGGTGTTCGAAGTGCTCAGGAGTCAATACAACAGGCGCCGCGGGCGTGTTGCCGGAAGGCGGCTTTTGCCCACCCACTGCAGGTGTGCAAAGCAGGGCCAGAACGAGGGGCAGGGCGGTGTATTGCCGTGAGTTCATTGCGTCTCCGCGAATAAAAGCGAATGCCCGCGCGTGCGCCCACGGGCGTCGACTGCGGGGCAGGATAGATGTCGGCGTGTATCTTAACCGGGCTGAATGTCGCGGGATATTGCGGACATTTCAGCATGGCGGCATTCCCTGTAATATGGACCGTTCCAAGTTATGCTATACTAGCTTTTGTAGATATATTGTGTTGACAAAAACGCATTACCGGCCCAAAGCCGGGGTATCTAAAGATCAGACGCGGGATGGAGCAGTCTGGCAGCTCGTCGGGCTCATAACCCGAAGGTCG
>JAEZGR010000382.1 GCA_023437255.1 Pseudomonadota bacterium
TCGTCCTTGAACTGCTGCAACGCGGTCAACAGCGTGTTCCAGCGGCCCTTGGTGATGCCGATGGTGAACAGGATGAAGAAGGAATAGAGCCCGGTCTTTTCGATGACCACGCCGTGCTCGGCCAGGAACTTGGAAACCAGCGCGGCCGGAATGCCCGTATCGGCGAAGGTGCCGGAAATGTCGAGCCCCGGCGTGACCACCGTGGCCTTGATCGGGTCGAGCATGTTGAAGCCGTCGGCCAGGTCGCCGAAACCGTGCCACTCATCGCCCGACTGCAGCAGCCAGTCTTCGCGGTGACCGATGCCTTCGGCGGGCAGGCGGTTGGGGCCCCACACCTTGAACCACCAGTCGTTGCGCCCGTATTCGGATTCCACCTTGCGCATGGCGCGGCGGAAATCCATGGCTTCGGCAATGCTTTCTTCAACCAGCGCGGTGCCGCCCGGCGGTTCCATCATGGCGGCCGCCACGTCGCACGAGGCGATGATCGCGTACTGCGGCGAGGTGGACGTGTGCATGAGGTAGGCCTCATTGAACACGTTGCGGTCGAGCTTGCGCGATTCGGAATCCTGCACCGTGATCTGCGAAGCCTGCGACAGACCCGCCAGCAGTTTGTGCGTGGAGTGGGTGGCGAAGATCATCGCCTCCTTGCTGCGCGGCCGGCCCTCGCCGATGGCGTGCATGTCTTTATAGAAGTCGTGGAAAGCGGCGTGCGGCAGCCAGGCTTCATCGAAGTGCAGCGTGTCGATGAAAGTGCCGAGCTTCTGCTTGATGGTTTCTACGTTGTAGATCACCCCATCGTACGTGCTCTGCGTGAGCGTCAGGATGCGCGGGCGCTTGTTCTTCGACTTGCGGGCGAAAGGGTTGGCGTCGATCTTGCGCTGAATGTTTTCGGGCTCGAATTCTTCGAGCGGAATCGGCCCGATGATGCCCAGGTGATTGCGCGTCGGGCGCAGGAACACGGGCACGGCACCCGTCATGGTGATGGCGTGCAGGATCGACTTGTGGCAGTTGCGATCAACCACCACCACGTCGTCGTTCGCCACGTTGGCGTGCCAGACGATCTTGTTGGAGGTGGAAGTGCCGTTGGTCACGAAGAAGCAGTGATCCGCATGGAAGATGCGCGCGGCGTTCAGTTCGGATTCGGCCACGGGCCCCGTGTGATCGAGCAGCTGACCCAGTTCGTCGACGGCATTGCAGACGTCGGCGCGCAGCATGTTCTCGCCAAAGAACTGGTGAAACATCTGCCCCACCGGGCTCTTCAGGAACGCCACCCCGCCCGAGTGCCCTGGGCAGTGCCACGAGTACGAGCCGTCGGCCGCGTACTTGAGCAGTTCGCGGAAGAACGGCGGCGCGAGGCTGTCGAGGTAGGCGCGCGCCTCGCGGATGATGTGACGCGCCACGAACTCGGGCGTGTCTTCGAACATGTGAATGAAGCCGTGCAGCTCGCGCAGGATATCGTTGGGGATATGCTGCGACGTGCGGGTCTCGCCATACAGATAGATGGGAATCTCGGCGTTGCGAAAGCGCAGTTCGCCGATGAAGGCGCGCAGATTCTTGATGGCCTTGGCCACGTCCTCGGGCGAATCAACGTCGAATTCCTCGTCGTCGATCGACAGAATGAAGGCACTGGCCCGGCTCTGCTGCTGCGCGAACGAGCTGAGGTCACCGTAACTGGTGACCCCCAGCACTTCCACGCCTTCGGCCTCTATGGCCGCGGCCAGAGCCCGGATACCGAAGCCCGAGGCGTTCTCGGAACGATAGTCTTCGTCGATGATGACGATGGGAAAGCGAAACTTCATGCCTGTGGCTCCCGGGCCGAAACGACCCTTATGTGCGCGGCAGCGTGACGCCGCGCTGGCCCTGATATTTACCACCGCGGTCGAGGTACGAGGTTTCGCAGACCTCGTCGCTCTCGAAGAACAGCATCTGGGCGCAGCCCTCGCCGGCGTAGATCTTGGCCGGCAGGGGTGTGGTGTTCGAAAACTCAAGCGTCACGTGGCCTTCCCATTCGGGCTCCAGCGGCGTGACGTTGACGATGATGCCGCAACGGGCATACGTGCTCTTGCCCAGACAGACGGTGAGCACGCTGCGCGGAATTCGGAAGTATTCCACGGTGCGGGCCAGGGCAAAGGAATTGGGCGGAATGATGCACACATCGCCCACGAAGTCCACGAACGACTTCTCATCGAAGTTCTTGGGGTCGACGATGGTCGAATTGATGTTCGTGAAGATCTTGAACTCGTTGGCGCAGCGCACGTCGTAGCCGTAGCTGCTGGTGCCGTAGCTCACGATGCGTTGGCCATTGACCGAGCGCACCTGGCCGGGCTCGAAGGGTTCTATCATCCCGGCGGCGGATGCTCGCCGGATCCAGCGATCGCTCTTTATGCTCATGGCCTCAACCTGAATAAATGGCGCGTATTTTAGCCCCTACCTGCTTTTGGGGCGGATTCATTGTTGCTGGGCGGGCCGCTCGCTGCGCGAGAACCAACGATACACCAGCGCCAGGCCGTTAATGGTACCCACACTGGCCTCCGCGGTCAGGCCGCGTGCAAGACGGTAACTGGCGCGAGCCACCGTGCCCGTTTCCGACAGGGCCTGGCGCAGGCTGAGTGTCACGCCCGACGTGAGCGACTTGCTCACGCTGATGAAACGCCGCTCGATGTCGCTGGTGCCCGAGTCCAGACTGCTGACCACGCTTTCCACCGGCAATATGCTGGCGACGCTGGCCAGTTCACCCGAGCGCAGACTGACCTCGTCGATGCCAAAGCGCCGGTAGAAGGGCTCGCCATCGCTCAGGAATGAGGTCCCTACGGAAAAGAGCAGCGCCATGTCGCCTCCGCTATCGTTGGGGCCGTGGCCCAGCAGCAGCCACGACAGCTTCTCGATCTCGCTGACGGCGGGATAGGAAACGAGCTCGATGCGCGGATTGCGCGCCGTGCCGATCACCCGCACGCCGGCTTCAACGGCAAGCCCCGTGCGCAGGGCCTCGATATCGAGAACGGGCCGCGTGATGTCGCCCTGGAATGTGACATTGCCGCGGCGCAGCTGCAGACGCTGGCCGTAGGCCTCGATGGCCCCGCCGCGCGTGCGCAGCGAACCAAGCCCGGTGAGCTTGCCTTCTCGCATGATCACGCGCATGTTGCCCACCAGGCCGCTGTTCAGACCATAGCCGGTCAGATAGAAGCGCGGGCCCAGATCGATTTCGAGATCGAGCGAAATACCCAGCGGCACCTGCGGCTCGGGCGCCTTGCCGTTGCGGATCACCACCACATCGCTATCGACCGTCGGAATGCCGCCCAGCATGTCGAGATCGAACCATCCGGCATCGGCAGTGAGCTTGCCGGTGATGTCCAGGGCAGGCAGGGCGGCATCGAGCTTCAGTTCGCCGGTCATCATGGCGTAGCGATCGGCACGTTGCAGAATCGGGAAGCGGTACAGCTTCACGTCGATGACCCCTCGCGACTCAAACAGATTCCAGTCTCCGCTGACCCGCAGCCACCCCCCCTTGGCGTCGGGATTCGTATTGATCCATTCGGCGGTTCGCCACTCCTTGGGCTCTGCTCGCAACCGGGCTGGGAACTCGAGGCGCTCCAGTATCAGCCGCTCGCCGTCAAATCGCGCCGTCAGGGTACCGTCGAGCAGCCGCACACCCTGATCGATCATGACCACGCGCAGATTCTGCCCCTGCACGCTGCCCTCGCTCACCCAGGTGCCGTCGGGCCGGCTCGTGGCCGACAGCTGCGCGCGCAGCGCCCCGCCAATGTCGATGTCATCGCTCACCAGCAGATTGGTCCAGGCCAGATCGGACATGCTGGCATCGACGGTGACGGTTTTGGTATCGGAGGGATTCAGCACGATGCCGCCGCCCGGGGTGCCGTGCACCAGCGTGGTGGCGCCCGCAGAGAGCCGCCCCATGCGCGCAGAGGCCAGTTCAAGTTTGGCCTCGAGGCGGCTGCTGCTGGCGTTGGCGCGGGTCAATGCCAGATCAAGGCCCAGGCGCTCCAGCTCCAGAGGAAAAGGGTTGTCGCCGGGCACCATGAGGTCGCCCGACAGACGGCGTAACTGGATGCTGCCCTGAGGGGCGCCATCGAAATTCAGGTTCCAGTCCAGCGCCAGCGCAAGTTCCCAGTCGTCGGCAGAACGGGCGTTCTGGACCTTCACGCCGCCGCGCTCATCGCGTTTCAGTGCGGCAATGTCGAAATCGGCCCCAATCTGGCGCAACACCTGCGGAGACACCAGAAAACGCTCGACTCGCCCGGCGGTTTCCCAGCGGCCGGCAGCACCGCGGGAACCCGTATGGCGCACGCTCACCATGCGCTTGCGGTTCACACTCAGGTCGATTTCGGTGGGCCCCGCCGTCCATTGCCACTCTGGCGCCACCGCGCCCGGAACGAAGCTGAGATCGAGCGGCGCCCCGGTCACCACGCTCAGATGCGCGTGATCAACCTGCAGTGACGCCACACGACCGCGCCAGCCTTCCGGGTGCCCGCCCCACGCACCATCGGCCCTCAATGCCAGGGCCACCGGCGCCGTTCCCAGCTCGTCGCGGCTGGCGTCTGCCGGCACATACCGGCCCTTGAGATCCATGGCGTGCCCGGCGACGCCACCGGCAACCTCGCCTTCCAGGTGAACGCCGCCGGGCAGCCCGGGCCAGAAGCTGTCGAGCCGGGGCGCCTGCACGTTGAGCGCCAGCCGGCTGCTGTCGGGCACGCCCAGGCCTCCCGCGCTGTGCACATGATTCTGGCCCAGGCGAAGGTCCAGATCCAGCTGCTGTACCGCCAGCCGACCGACGATGGCAGGCATCAGGGGACTGGGAGCAACATCAGTCTCTGGCGGTGTGTCGTGAACGGCGGAAGGCGCCGATTCACTCGACAGAGTCAAGGCGATATTCGCGCTTCCGGAAAGCGGCTGCTCGTTCCATCGCGAACCGTCATGGAACTGCAACGCGAGCGAACCGCCCCGAATGGTCTGTGCCTCGTCGACCAGAATCCGGAAACGGCTGTCGAACCCGAGCACCGCGGGGGGAATGATTCCCCCTGCCAGGTGACCCGCGTCGAGGCGCTGCGCGCTGAGCTCCCCGGCAAGTGCCGATTCCGGCCCGGCCTCCCAGGCGGCGTTTCCTTGCAGCGACGAGCCATCCGGCAAATGCAGAGCCAGCCTGGCGGAGCGCAACGGCATGGCCCGCAACGGTTCGAGTTGCGTTTCGGCGTCGAGCGTCATGCCCTGCCCCTCGCCCTGAAAGCTCAGGCTGGCGGAATCAAGCGAGCCCTGTGCTTGGGCCCGCAGCTGAACGGGGCAAGAGCCCGCCGCCACGTTGGCCAGCAGAACCGCCAGCGGATCAACGGGTTTCACGCCCTTCGGCAACGCCGGCAGCATGTGCTGGAAGCACACGGGCGCACCGGGCCGAACACCGTTGAGCGTGAGATCGAGATCAATGGTGGCGGGCCAGGGGTGCTGCAGAGCTTGGAGATTCGCCTCGCCTTCCAGGCGTCCTTCCAGGCTCTCGGACGCGACCGCAAGATTGCGCAGCCAGACTTGAGCGCGTTGCGGCCCGGCCGCCAGCGCCGCCGAGAAACCGGTGACGGTGTACGGCAGCGGCCGCCCTTCCTGCGAAAGAATCAGTTCTCCCACCGCCACGGCATCGGCGCGCAGCGACACGGGCAGGGAAGACGCATCGAAGGGTTCGCCCGGCGGATCATCGGGGCTTTCCGGCACGGGCTTCAGATCCACCCAGACTGTGTCGGCGCGCAAGGTGTCGATGTGCAGCTGCCGCTCGAGCAGGCGCGGCCATTCGACCTTCAGCTCCAGGTGCTCGAGGCGTAGCGAGGCGCCCGGCACGTCAAGCTCAAGCACGCCCACTGACAGGCCGTTCCAGACGCTGCCTTGCACGGCCTGCACGCGGCCGCCGGCGACCTCGACACCGGTGGTCACGGCCCAGCGCGACCCGGGCGTGGTGACCAGCACCCACATCAGGAAGGCGGCGAGGACGAAGATCAGCAGAACCAGAACAGGCCCGGCAATCAGCGCGAAACGGCCCAACCAGCGAAACACACGCATCAGAATGCGATACCCAGAGAGAAGTGCAGGCG
>JAEZGR010000009.1 GCA_023437255.1 Pseudomonadota bacterium
TACCGGCGCTGCGGGCACCGGTTCTGCAGCCACTGGCGGCGCGGGCACGATGGCACCCGGCGCTGCTGGAACGGGCGCTGCCGCCACCGATGCCACTCGGGGCGCGGCATCAGGAGCGACTGCTCAAGGTGATTCCGTTGCATCCACGGAAGCCATCACGGGCTGGAGCGCCAAGGACGACGTCATTGGCAAGAGCGTCTTCAATGAGAATGACGAAAAGGTCGGCGACATCAAGGACGTGATCATTTCGTCTGACGGCCGCACCCTGTATCTGATGGTGGGTGCGGGCGGCTTCCTGGGCATGGGCGAAAAGGAAGTGGCCGTACCATTCGACCGCTTCGAGCGCCGAGATAACCGTGTGCTGCTCTCCGGCTACACCAAAGAGCAGCTCAAGGCGCTTCCGGAAGTTCGCAAGGAACGCTAAGCCGTCACCCTCTGCACAAATGTAGTACCCCTCGCGCTCCGTTCCTGTCTTCAGGGCGGAGCGCGCCCTGTGTTTCGCAACCTCGACTCCGGGTGCAGCATGGCCACCTTATTGACATCCCCACACGATGCCGTCGTTCTGTACCCCTCCCGCCAGAACGTTCCGGAACACGAGAATCACATTCATCACGACATCGCCGCGCGACTCGCAAATCTGTTCGGTTGTGCGTTTGATGGCGTCTACGACCCGGCACGTCACGCAACGATGCGTTGTTACTTCGTTCCCACCGACACCCTGCTGACGCCATCGCTGCGCAGTCAGCTTGGAGTGCGCGACGAATTCGACCTGTACGGCGGTTATGCCGATTACGCTTTCATGCCGACCAAGGCCATTACCCATGCCCTGATCGGACCTGAGGCAGACAGACCGCCCGGCTGGTCTGACGCATTCGCGACCCAGGTACAAGGCGCCACCCTTCCGGGACGCACGGTATTCACATCTGAAGATATTCTCACCGCCGCAGAGCAGCTCGGACTGGGCACACGCACGCTACGCCTGAAGCCTGTACTGGCCACTGCCGGGCGGGGCCAGCAGATCATTAACGATCGCGCATCGCTCGAGTCGGCACTCAAGCGTGTCGATACTCAGCGGCTCGCCGAATGCGGCCTTGTACTTGAAGTGCACCTTGAGAACGTGACAACCTACAGCGTCGGGCAGCTGCGGCTTCCGGGGCTCACCGCCAGCTATATCGGTACGCAACGACTCACGCACGACAACCAGGGCACCGAGGTCTACGGGGGGTCGCGGCTGCTCTTCGCTCGCGGAGGGTATGAAACGCTGGCAACGCTGCCCATCGACCCTGCTCAACGCCGGGCAGTGGAATACGCAACGCGATATGACCAGGCTGCCGACACCTGTTACGCGGGCTTCTTTGCGTCGCGACGTAATTACGACGTCGCTGCCGGCACCGCCGACGACGGGGAAATGCTGGTGGGTGTTCTGGAACAATCATGGCGCATTGGCGGCGCCAGTCGGGCCGAGATCGCGGCCGCTGAAGCCTTTGCCGCCGATCCCGGCTGCGCCTGCATCTGGGCTGAAACACGCGAAGTCTTCGGTGATTCCGAAATCCTGCCGGCCCATGCCATGAAGACCTACGAAGGTGACGATCCGGACCTTGGCCGCATCAGTAAATATGTCATGGTGAACGCGTATGACGACAAGCACCAACACCATTGAAATCGAGGTTGAAAACGAGAGCATGGCGGGCACCTTTCTGGCGCCCCGCAGCAAGGTACCCGGCGTACTCTTCGTACACGGATGGGGCGGCAGCCAGGAACGCGACCTGGATCGCGCACGCGGCATCGCGGGCCTGGGCTGCGTGTGCCTCACCTTCGACCTGCGCGGTCACCTGCGCGACTCTCCCCGCCAGCAAAGCGTGACGCGCGAAGAGAACCTGCGCGATCTGATCGCCGCGTACGACTGCCTGCACCGGCATCCGGCCATCGACACGCAGGCGATTGCCGTGGTCGGCACCAGCTACGGCGCCTATCTTTCCACCATTCTCACGACATTGCGGCCTGTACGCTGGCTTTCGCTGCGAGTGCCTTCGTTGTACCGCGACGAACAATGGGACACCCCCAAGCGCAAGCTCGATCGCGACGATCTCGCCCGCTATCGCAGCGCATTCGTACCTGCCGCACAGAATCGTGCACTCGCAGCCTGCATGCAATTCCGCGGCGACGTACTGCTGGTGGAATCCGAAAACGATCATCTGGTGCCGCGATCCACGATCATGAGCTATCGGGCCGCCTTCCAGCATGCGCATTCCCTCACGCACCGGGTGATCGATGGCGCAGACCATGGCCTGACGGACAAAGCCGCCCAACAGGCCTATACCTCGATACTGGTGAACTGGATCACCGAAATGGTGGTGGGCGCGCGGGTCGGTCGCATGCAGCAGGGGCACCCCTGAAGGATTGCAGTGCCCGTTGTACTATTTCGGCATGACGATACTTTCAGTCCTTGATCTGGCCCCCATCACGGAAGGCAGCGACGCCGCCGCTTCCTTCCGCCACAGCCTGGAGCTGGCCCGCCACACCGAGGCGCTCGGCTTTCATCGCTACTGGCTGGCCGAACACCACGGCATGCCCGGCATTGCCAGCGCTGCCACGTCGGTACTCATTGGTCACATTGCGGGCGGCACCTCCACCATACGTGTGGGCGCCGGCGGCATCATGCTGCCGAACCATTCGCCGCTGGTCATTGCCGAACAATTCGGCACGCTGGAGTCGCTCTACCCCGGGCGCATCGACCTGGGCCTGGGCAGGGCTCCGGGCTCCGATCAGGTCACAGCGCGCGCCCTGCGCCGCAACCTCGACACGGACCCAGATGCGTTCCCGCGCGATGTCGTGGAACTCATGGAATATTTTTCCGAAGATTCGCGTCTGCCGGTCACCGCCGTACCGGGCAAGGGCCTGGCACCGCAGTTCTGGATCCTGGGCTCCAGCCTGTTTGGTGCTCAGCTGGCCGCGTATCTTGGCCTGCCCTACTCCTTTGCGTCGCACTTCGCTCCACAGTTGATGATGCAGGCCATCGACATCTACCGCGCCAACTTCCAGCCGTCGGCTCACCTCGACAAACCCTATGTCATGCTCGGCTACAACGTCTTTGCGGCCGACACCGACGAGGAGGCGCGGCTTCTTGCGTCGTCGTGGCAGCAGTCATTCGTGAGTCTGCGCAACGGTCGCCCCATACGGTTGCCGCCACCGGTACGCGATTACACCGACACCCTGGCGCCCCACGAACGGGCCCTGCTCGACTCGGTGCTGTCGTGCGCCGCCATCGGCACGCCGGCAACAGTCACGCACATCATGCGCGATTTCCTGGCGCGCACAAAAGCAGACGAACTGATCATCACCTGCAACACCTACGATCATGCGGCCCGGCTGCGTTCCTATGAACTGGTTGCCGGTCTGCGTGAGGCACTCAAGAATTGACATGGCTGCACCCTCTACCATTGCCAAACGCATTACCGACGTTCGTGCCCGGCTCGATGCCCTTGCCGTCGAATCCGGGCGGGCACCCGGCAGTGTGACGCTTCTGCCGGTCAGCAAGACCTTTGACGACAGCGCTGTACGCGAAGCGATCGCCGCAGGCATGACCCGGTTCGGCGAAAACAAAGCCCAGGACATTCGCGCGCGAGCTGCATCGTTTGCAGACACCCAGGCGCAGTGGGTCATGATCGGCCACCTGCAAACCAACAAGGCAAAAGAGATCGCCCGGCACGCAAGTGAGATCCAATCGCTTGACCGCCGCGAACTGGCCGAAGCGCTGGAGCGGCGCCTGGAAATTGAAGGACGCACGCTCGATGCCCTGGTTCAGGTGAAAACGTCGCACGAACCCAGCAAATTCGGGCTTGACCCGGCCGAACTGGAAGACTTTCTGCGATTTCTCGCAGAGCACACTCCGCGACTCCGGGTGCAGGGGCTCATGACCATGGCGGTGAATGAGCCCGATGCGCAGGCGGTGCGCGCCTGCTTCAGGCGCCTGCGCGAGTTGCGAGACGCCATGCGCGAAAAGAACATTCAGGGAATCAGCCTGGACCGTCTTTCGATGGGCATGAGTGGTGACTACGAATTGGCCGTTGCCGAGGGCTCGACGGAGGTCCGCATCGGGTCCGCGATCTTCGGGGATCGTAGCTATAATCCTGCTTGATCCGGGCTTAGCCCGCCCCGCCGCTCCACCCTCTTTTCATCAGAGTCCATGCCCCCGCTTGCCGCTGTGGCCGCATCTGTCGGCCGGCTCTTTCGCGACGCTTTTTCTTCGTACCTGATCCTGATCCGGCTCATGATTCCGGCGCTGATCATCGTGAAGGCGCTCGACATGGCAGGTGGAATCCAGTTTCTGGCAGGCATTCTCGCGCCCGTCATGCAAATTGTGGGGCTGCCGGCCGAGGTCGGCATCGTGTGGGCGGCTGCCATGCTCACCAGCATCTACACGGGGCTGGCCATTTTTGCAGACATGAACGTCCAGCTGAGCGTTGCTCAGGTGAGTGTGCTGGGCACCATGATATTGGTTGCCCACTCGCTGCCGGTGGAGGGCGCTGTCGCGTAAGCCACCGGCGTGCCCTGGCCCGCCACTGTGTTGATCCGGCTCGGTGGCGCACTGACGATCGGATCGCTGCTGCACCTGTGGTACTCCACCACCGGCACCCTGCAGGAGCCTGCGACCATGCTGTGGCGGCCCGACGCGTCTGATCCATCGTTAGTGGCCTGGGCACTCAGCCAGCTGCGTGCGCTGGTCATGATCTTCCTGATCATCCTGGCGCTGATGGCACTGCTGCGGTTGCTCAAGGCACTGGGTATCGAACGGCTGATGCATGCCGCACTCGCGCCGCTGCTTCGCATCATTGGCATCGGTCGCGAAGCCACCAACGTTACGATCATTGGCTTCACATTGGGCATCAGCATCGGCGCAGGCCTGCTCATTCGCGAAGCGAAAACAGGCAAACTGTCAGCGCGCGACATCTTCCTGACCATGGCCTTTCTGGGTCTGTGCCACAGCGTAATCGAAGACACGCTGCTCATTCTGCTCATGGGTGCCGATCTTTCCGCCATTCTCTGGACGCGACTCGCGTTCGCCATTCTGGTAACCGCGCTGCTCGCCCGGCTGGGGCGTCTGATTCCGGTGGCTCAGCAATAGCAGCAGGCGCTTGACCTTCCCATCGCTGGAAGGCTTATGCTTGTATCGTTCCCATCTCATCGAACGAGGTCAGCATGCAATTTCACATCGAGAACATGACCTGCGGCGGCTGCGTCCGCGGCGTCACCCGGGCGATTCAAAACGTCGACCCTCAGGCAGAAGTCAAGGCGGATCCACCCACCCGTAAGGTGGAAGTGATCACCACAGCGAGCCGGGAACAGATCGAAGCGGCCCTGCGGGAGGCCGACTTCCCGCCACAGACGGCGTAAGAAGCGCCGCCCAGGCGGCGCATCAGAAGGCTCAGGCGCCCTGCGAGGGCTCCTGCATCAGGCGAATGATGCTCGAGAAATCGAGTCGACCATTACCCGCACGGCTGTGTGCGGAATACAGCGCGTGGGCGAGTGCGCCCATGGGGGTGACGCCCTTGAC
>JAEZGR010000065.1 GCA_023437255.1 Pseudomonadota bacterium
GCCACGCCGGAGTTCACGTCGGTGCCGATCATGCCGAGCAGCAGGCCTAGCAGAATCATGCAGATCGCCTTGGGCAGCGAGCCCGAGGCCAGCACCACGGCCCCGATCAGACCCAGCACCATCAGAGAGAAGTATTCCGCAGGACCGAACTTGAAGGCGACTTCGGCCAGGGGTGGCGCGAAACCGGCAATCAGGATGGTGGCCACGCAGCCTGCGAAGAACGAACCCAGCGCCGCGATGGCGAGGGCCGCCCCGGCGCGCCCGTTACGCGCCATCTGGTGCCCGTCGAGCACGGTGACGACAGCGGACGTTTCACCCGGAAGCGCAACGAGAATGGCGGTTGTGGAGCCGCCGTAGGCTGCACCGTAGTAAATACCCGCCAGCATGATCAGGCCCGCCACGGGCGGCAGCACATAGGTGATGGGCAGCAACATGGCAATGGTGGGTACGGGGCCGATGCCCGGCAACACACCGATGAGCGTACCGAGCAGACAGCCCAGCAAGCAGTAAGCGAGGTTTTCGAGGGTCAGGGCGACCGAAAAGCCCAGAGCCAAGTGTTCAAGCAATTCCATTTTCGGCTCCTACTCAGTTGCCCAGAAAGCTCGGCCAGAGCGGGAAGATCAGGCCCAGCCCCTTGATGAATGCCAGCCAGACGAAGAGCACCAGGAAGACGCCTGTCGCGACCGCCACCTTCCAGTTGAACTCATGGCTCGCGAGACTGCTGATCACCACCAGAAGGAATACGCTGATGTACACGCCGAGCAGGTTGAGCACGGTGCCCGTCAGAATGACGGAGCCCACGATGATGCCCAGAATGCGGAAGTCGAACTTCTCCACTTCGGTTTCTTCGGCTTTGTCCTTGAGCGCGCTGATGGCGACCACGGCACCCAGCACGGCCAGGCAGACGCCGAGCCAGAAGGGGAAATAGCCGGGGCCCATGCGGGCTGCCGTGCCCATTGAGTAGTTTGTGGCACCGAGGGCGAATCCTGCGCCCAGTACTACAAACATGACTCCGGACCAGAAGTCCTGCTTATTTCTAAGCTGCATGTTTATGAACCTCTCCTGCAGATTGTTGTGTTTTACGCCTTGTCCTGAAGCCGGTAGCCGGCAAAGGGCAGGGCCCGTTCAAAAGGTGCCGAATGGTAATGGAGCGTTGAAAGCCTGAGAACCGGAATGACCCGAGTCATGCACCAGGGTTTTCCCTGGGATTTTCTGATTTTTGTCGTTTGGATGACAATTCAGAAAAATTTTCGGTCAATTTGAAAGTCAATTGAAAGGTACTTGAAAAACGGGTGAAAGGTTATGATGCGTGAACTCGCAGCACCCCATCTGTTCACTTGATTGCGGGATGGTTTACGATAACGCCATGTTGGAAGACCTCGATTCTCTCGCCGCCCGACTGGGGCAATTGGTGCAATACGCGAAGCAGCTCCATTCCGAGCGCACGCAGCTGCAGGCACGCGTCATCGGCCTCGAGCAAGAGCGCAATGCGCTACGCGATCAGCTCAAGCGTCAGGAAGCCGAATTCGGCGCGCTGGCGGAAAGCACTGCCAATCATCAGGCACGGGTTGATATCCTGCGCGCCGAAGCCGACAGCATTCGCATTTCGCTTCAGGGCGAGATCGAACGCTGCAAGGCTGAATACGAGGCGCTGCGCAGACAATACGCCGCAAGCCAGGCCGATACCTCGCGTTTGCGAGCGGCTGCAGGTCAGGCTCAGCTGCAGATCGATTCAATTCTCATGCGCCTGCCCGGCGCACCGGAGTAACGTCATGGAACGCGTAGACGTCTCCATTCTTGGGCGCGAATACTCGCTCGCCTGCCTGCCCGCCGAAAAAGAAGCCCTGCTCTCTGCGGTGCGCCTGGTCGACCAGCGAATGCTGGCCATCAAGGGTTCTGCCAAGGTGGTGGGCAATGAGCGCATCGCCGTCATGGCGGCAATCCAGATCGCCGGCGAGCTTCTGCGCATGCGGGCACCCGACGGTCCGCTTGCCAATGTTGCCGTCGGTGACTTCAAGCAAAAGATCGAAGATATGCACGCAATCCTCGATCAGGTGGTTGGGTTGCCGGCTCAATCCAGGTAAAATTTCAACAACGAATTCACGGATACTGCACGCAGTATTCAACCGCTTGTCCCTGCGGTGCGCGTGACTTGGCCATACATTCCTTGAACCAATGCTATTGGCATAGGTTGCTGGATTGGTCGGTGGGTGAGATCTCTTCCTCGTGTCGAGAACCCGAAGCCGTCCTGATGGCGACCACCTTGAACCTCCGGTTCAGGATGCCGGCCTAGACGGCACATGCGGGGCATCTTTTTACAGAAGCTCGCCATTTTTGGGCGAGCTTTTGTTTTATGTGGCGGCAGCCATCAGTACACTGAGAGTCGTTCACGATCACGGAGCCTTTCTCAATGAACCTGATTTCACGCCTGGGCCGTCTTACGGCCGCCGTTGCCACTGCAGCTTCCGTCACGACCATGCTGGCGGCGGGGCCGGCGCTCGCGCAAGACGAGCCGCATGTTCATGCAGTCAAGTATCCCTATGCCAGCCTGCGCGCCGAAGCCGTCACCGAGGTTGCGCGCGACACGGTGCGCATTACCCTGGCGGCCGAGATGCGTGCCACCGAACAGGCAGAAGTGGCGTCCAAGCTCACGGCCACGGTCGACAGCGTCATGAAAGAGGTCAAGGGCAAGGAGGGCGTGAAGGCCTATAGCGGCAACTATCAGGTCTGGCCCATGAACGATCAGGACGGTCGCGTTTCGAACTGGCGCGGGCGGGCGGAGATCATTCTCGAGTCCACCGACTTCGAAGCCGCCTCGAAGCTGGCAGCACAGGTCGCTGACCGCATGCCCATCGGTAATCTTTCTTTCTTCGTTGCGCCGCGTGAGAGGGCGCGTTACGAAGCCGAGCTGGTTCAGGAGGCCGCCGATGCATTCCGGGCACGCGCTGAGGCGCTCGCCAAGGCTTTTGGCTATGCGTCGTATTCAATCCGTGAAATTGAAATCGGCGGCGCCGGGGCCTCGTATCAGCCAGAGGGACACCGCATGATGGCCATGGTGGCTTCCGATGCCGCCGGCGTTCCGCTGGAAGGCGGCACCGAGCGTATCAGCCTGTCTGTCCGCGGGACGATCTTTCTGCACTCTTCCAAAGAATGAGTGCGCCGGCCAGCACCATCGGTATCGATAGCAGCTGGCCCATCGAAAGCCCCCCCGCGAGCAGTCCCAGGAAGTCGTCGGGCTCGCGGGTGAATTCCACAAAGAAGCGCGCCAGGCCATAGCCGAGCAAAAACAGGCCACTCACCTGGCCACGGCGCCGGGGTGAACTGGAATACCACCACAGCAAGGCGAACAGCAGCAAGCCTTCGAACAGCATCTCGTACAGCTGGGAAGGGTGACGCGCCACCGCGCCAGCGTGTGGGAACACCATGCCCCAGGGCAGATCGGTGGGGCGGCCCCACAGTTCCCCGTTGATGAAATTGCCCCAGCGACCGGCTGCCAGCCCCAGAGGGATCATCGGCGCAATGAAGTCGCTCAGATCGAAGAAATGAATGCCGCGGCGCCGTGCATACCAGATCCACACGACAATGACACCCAGAAGGCCGCCGTGGAACGACATCCCGCCCTGCCAGATGTACAGGATTTCCAGCGGGTGTGACAGAAAATAGGCGGGCTTGTAGATCAGGACGTAGCCAAGCCGCCCGCCCACCACCACGCCGATCACGCTGTAGAAGATGATGTCTTCCAGATCACGCTGCGTGAGGGGTGTGCGACCCTGTGCGATGCGTCGGCGTCCCAGCAGCCAGACCGCAGCGAATCCCAGGAGATACATGAGGCCGTACCAATGGATGGATACAGGTCCCAGTTGAAGGGCGACGGGGTCGATCTGGGGATATTGCAGCATGAGGTAGCGCGTCAGGGATTGGAATATGGTCGATAATAACCTCCGGGCCGATCTTCCCGGGTCTGCCTGATAGGGTGGTGACGATGTTCCGGCTTCCGGCCGGGGCCTACACGGAGGGAGTACGTTGATGAAATCCCGTGGTCTGCTGTTCGCGGCTGCAATTCTGGCTGGTTCCTCGGCCTCTGCCAGCAATGCCGGGCAGGAGCTTGCACAGCGCAGTGTCTGCCTGGCGTGTCATCAGGTCGACGCCAAACGCGTCGGGCCCAGTTTTCGGGCCATTGCCT
Organism: Pseudomonadota bacterium; assembly: GCA_023437255.1. Taxonomy (GTDB): domain Bacteria; phylum Pseudomonadota; class Gammaproteobacteria; order Burkholderiales; family Burkholderiaceae_B; genus Yanghanlia. The sequence continues at coordinate 4,184 of JAEZGR010000065.1, forward strand.
TGCGTTATGCGGGCAACGAGGCGGCAGCCGAATATCTGGCGCGTTCCATTCGAGACGGCAGTCGCGGCCTTTGGGGGGCCATACCCATGCCGGCGCAGCGTCATGTCGATCCGGCCACGGCTCTGCTGCTTGCAGAATGGGTGCTGAGTTTGGCGCCCGAATCCAAGAACGCTACCGAGGCGCCGGCAGGCGACGTTCCTGCAAATGCCGATGAGGCTTCCCCTACCCCCGATGGACCGACTGCAGGAGGCAACCAGTGATCAATCTGAACAATCAAAGTGGCGCTTCTAATATAGAGCAGGGTCCAGAACAGGCTTCAAATGGCGTTGCCGTGCTGGGAGGCGGCTGTTTCTGGTGCACTGAAGCGGTCTACCGAGACGTGCGCGGTGTGAAATCGGTAATGCCGGGCTACGCCGGGGGGCATGTCGATCATCCTGATTATCAGGCCGTTTGCACGGGTCAGACCGGGCATATAGAAGTAGTAAAGGTGGAGTTCGACCCCGAGGTCATCAGCTACACCACCATACTGGAGATCTTCTTCGCCACGCATGACCCCACCAGCCTGAACAGGCAAGGTGCTGACGTCGGCACTCAATACGCTTCCGCCATCTTTTGTCAGAACGAATCTCAGCGTGAAGTTGCGCTCACTGTCCTGGCTGAAGTCCAGAAAGCACTGGGTCGCCCTGTCGTCACACGCCTGTTGGGGGCAGAGACCTTCTGGCCGGCTGAGCCTGAGCATCATGATTACTATGCGCGCCATCCATGGCAGGGCTACTGCCAAGCTGTGATTCAGCCCAAGCTGGCCAAGTTTCGCGAGCGATTCCGGCAGTGGCTCAGCTAAATAGTTGTGATTCTGAACGCCCATTTGCACACCTCAAATAATTCATGCTATATTTCGTTTCCTCGCTGATCGAGACCTAGGGTTAACCCGAATCTCTATCACGAATCCCTCTTTACTCTGATGCCCTGAGGCACGATGCGAAGAGGTTAGATTCAAGTCGCGAGGCGCAACTTTCGGGTTGTGCGCAGTGCCCCGAAGTCGTGTTATGATTCAGGGCTCTGCAGGCGAGATGCAGTGCTGGCAACAGCGG
>JAEZGR010000067.1 GCA_023437255.1 Pseudomonadota bacterium
GCGTATGCCCGCCTTGAGCGCTTCTTCGCCGAGGTATGCGCCCCACGGCCAGGCGGCGATGGCGACATGCACGCGCGCGCCCTTGGGCGAAACCCCCATTTTTTCGGAACCGTAGAACACGAGCGGGCGTATATAGCACGACTCGAGTTCGTTGGCGCGCACCACTTCGCATTGCGCGGCGTTGATGGCGTCTTGGTCGAAGGGAATCGGCATTTGATAGATGTGCGCCGAATTGAACAGGCGGCGCGTGTGATCTTGCAGCCGGAAGATGGCGGTGCCGAGTTCGGTGTTGTAGGCGCGCACGCCTTCGAAGACCGCCAGGCCGTAGTGCAGCGAGTGGGTCAGGACGTGGGTTGTGGCTTCGCGCCAGGGAACCAGGTTTCCGTCATACCAGATGACACCATCACGATCAGCCATCGACATATCGCTCTCCCGAAAAGAGGCTTGATTGTACCAAGGTAGGGCCAGATGCTTACAATATGCGGCTGGGCGTCTAACGGGTGTATTCAGTGTCTCTCAGCAGTCGATTCCGTGGCTGGCCGGCCTCCTATCGGGCGCAATTCATGCTCGGCTTGCGCGAGGCGTCGCCCGCGCTCATCGCCACGGGTACCTGGGGTCTTGTCACGGGTGTTGCCATGGTCAAGTCGGGCATGACCGAAACCCTGGCCACAGTCATGACCCTGACCGCCTATGCGGGGTCCGCCCAGCTCACCTCGCTGCCGCTCATCAACGACGGCGTGCCCCTGTGGCTCATCTTTGTCGCCGGTTTCGTGGTGAACATGCGTTTCATCATCTTCGGCGCGGCGCTGCAGCCTTACTTCCGGCATCTGAGCTGGCCCCGCCGCTTGACGCTGGGCGCATTCAGCAGCGATATCGGTTTCGTGATGTTCATGGGCCGCTACGGAGAGGCGCGTGAAAGGGAAGATCCGCTGCAGCTCTGGTACTACCTGGGTGTGATCGGGCCCGGATGGGTGGTGTGGAACGTCTGTTCCCTGATCGGGGTCTACCTCGCGGCGGTCATACCCGCCTCCTGGTCGCTGGAGTTTGCCGCAGTGCTGGCGCTGCTGTCGGTCGTGATCCCCCTGATCAGTACGCGGCCGGTGGCCGTATGTATCGTGGCGGCGGCGATCACCGCTTGGCTGGGGCAGGGCCTGCCGCTGCGCCTGGGCCTGATCGCAGCGGTACTGGCCGGCATCGTGGCGGGTGTGCTCAGTGAACGCTTCATGAAGAGGTTGCAGAAGACCGCATGATGCACGACACCTGGTACGTATTGGGCGCCATCGCCCTGCTGACGCTCTGCAGTCTGATCACCCGCGCCGGTTACTTGCTGCTGGGCGATTATCTGCCGCTTTCCGACGGCATCCGACGCGCGTTGCGCTATGCGCCGGCCGCCGCGCTGGTGGGTATCATCGTGCCGGAGATCCTGCCGTGGCAGCCTGGAACCGACCCCGTGCTGGACGCCAAGGCGGCGGCCGCAGTGGTGGCGGTGCTGCTATACCTGCGCACCCGTAATGGCCTGGTGGTGATTGCCGGTGGCATGGTCGCTTACTGGCTGATCCGGCCCTGGTGGCCGTTCTGAGTGCAGCGTATCGGCATCGCCCGGTGGCGGCGCCGACAGGTTTCTCTTGGTGCCGCGCATATCTGCGTTAAAATCAGGAAGTTATGGACGCCGCCGCCTTATTCTTTGGCGGGGCACGCTCACCTCAATGACAGACACTATCAAAACTCAGCAAGACACTATCACTGCCTTCCCGGACTTCGGACTTCATCCCGGCCTGTTGCAGGCGGTCGCCGAGACCGGCTACACCACTCCCACTCCCATCCAGGCCAAGGCCATTCCCCTCGTCATGGACGGGCGCGACGTCATGGGCGCCGCCCAGACCGGTACCGGCAAAACCGCCGCGTTCACGTTGCCCATCCTGCACCGGCTGATGCCGCTGGCGAACACCAGCGCCTCGCCGGCCCGGCACCCCGTGCGCGCGCTCATCCTGGCGCCCACCCGCGAACTGGCCGATCAGGTCTACCAAAGCGTGGTGCAGTACAGCAAGCATGTACCGCTGCGGTCAGCGGTGGTGTACGGGGGGGTCGACATCGGTCCGCAGCGCGAGGCGCTGCGCCGCGGGTGTGAAGTGCTGGTGGCCACGCCAGGGCGCCTGCTCGACCATCTCGAGCAGAAGAACGTGAATCTGAGTCAGGTTGGTCTGTTCGTGCTTGATGAAGCCGACCGCATGCTCGACATGGGCTTTCTGCCCGACCTCGACCGCATTGTTCGCGAATTGCCGGCGCGCCGTCAGGGTCTGCTCTTTTCGGCCACCTTCAGCAATGAGATCCGCAAGCTGGCCCGCACCTACCTGAATAATCCGGCTGAACTCGAAGTGGCGGCGCGCAACGCCACGGCCGATACGGTCACGCAGATCGTGTATGCCCTGTCTTCGGCCGACAAGCGGGCCGCGGTCGTGCATCTGGTGAAGTCGCGCGGCTTGCGGCAGGTCATTGTTTTCTCGAATACCAAAATCGGCTGCAGCCGGCTGGCGCGCGAGCTGATCCGCGACGGCGTGAAGGCTGAATCGATCCACGGCGACAAAAGCCAGGCAGACCGCATGAAGGCGCTCGACGCTTTCAAGGCGGGCGAACTCGAGGTGCTGGTGGCGACCGATGTCGCCGCGCGTGGGCTCGACGTGGCGGGCGTGCCGTGTGTCATCAATTACGATCTGCCCTATAACGCCGAAGATTACGTGCATCGCATTGGTCGCACGGGCCGAGCCGGCGCGAGCGGCGAGGCCATCAGCTTCTTCGTGCCCGAAGAAGAGCGCCTGCTGGCCGACATCGAAAAACTGATCCGTCGCAAGCTCCCCCGGGGCGAACTCGCCCTGCCCGCAGCGCCGCGCAGGAGCCGCAGCAGTAGCGGCACCACCTCTTCCGCGGGGCGAAGCGGCTCGGGCAGCAGTTACCGACCGGCTCAGCCTGTCGACGATTTCTTCTACAAGCCCTATGAGCCGGCATCGGGTGCGAGCAGCGCTGCTGCGGCAGCCTCCGCTGCGGGCGCCGAGTCCACGCGCGCGACAGAAAGGCGCCGTTCGGTAGGCGTGTTATTGGGCGGCGGACGCTAACAGCTGCCGCAAGGCCCCCGGGCCCGCTTCAACCACCGGTAACGCCCCCGCTGCGGCGCTCGCCAACAGGCGTTGCAGGTGCTCGGGGTGGGGTGGCATCGGCCCGAAAAACAGATTGCCGGCCTGCGACTGCACCAGCAGGGTGGGGAAGTCCTCGATGTCCTCGTCGCCCAGCAGCGATTCGTTCTCTTCGATATCGATCCACACGAACACATGCTGCGGCATGCTCTGTGCAAGCGCCAGGAAACCGGGCTGGTACTGGCGGCAGGTATCGCACCATGCGGCGCAATAGCACGCCACCACAATACCTTCGTGTAACGATAATGCCCGGCCGAGCTCGGGCCGCTGGTGCTGAGCGTCGAAGAAGTTCATGACCGCCTTGAAGATTGCGTGAACGCCTCAAATTTACGCAGGGGGCGTTCCCCACTATGATAACTTGTGTCCTCTTTGGAATCGCGACAAATGAACCAATACCAGGTGGCTGTGCGTGACACTCGGCCCGCTCCAAACGGGCTTGCGGCAGTGGCTGCGGCATTCAAGAGGGCGCTGGTTTCGCAACTGCATCCCAAGATGCTTGGCGCGATTCTGCTGCCCTTCGTCATTACGTTGCTGGGTGCAATCTTGCTGCTCTGGGCGTTCTGGTTACCCCTCAATGAGTGGCTGACTTCTGCATCGGCAGACTGGGGTGTCGTCAACACGGTCGACGCCTGGCTGATCGCCATCGGCCTGGTTTCCATCAAGCTGTATCTCATTCCGGTCATGGCGGCCGGCATACTGCTGCCCATGTCCGGCATCCTGGGTCTGATCATTGCGGCGGTGTTCATCATGCCGATCGTGCTGGGGCATCTCGATCGCCACAACTACACCGGCTTGCGCCGCCAGGGCCGCAACGCCACCGTACTGGGCGCATGGAACGCGCTCTGGGTGGGTGTCCTCTTCGTGGTGGGCTGGCTGGTCACGATGCCGCTGTGGCTGTTTCCCCCCTTCGCCGTGATTCTGCCCATTTTCTGGTGGACCTTCGCCATCACGCGCATGTTGCGTGTCGATGCCATCATCGAGCACGCTGATCCTGAGGAGCGCCGTCATATCTGGCAGCGCCACAATCGCCAGTGGTGGCTCATCGGCTTCATTCTCGCGCTCATCAATCTGCTGCCGCCGGCGTGGCTGATCATGCCGGTGTTCTCTTCACTCGTGTTCGCGCATTTCGGGCTGGAAGCGCTGCGCCAGTACCGTCTTGCCGGAGGTGCACAATGACCGGCGCTGTTCCCCGCATACGCCTGATCCTGGTGGGCGACGAAATTCTTTCGGGTCGCCGTCAAGACAAGCACATGGCCAAGCTCATCGAGCTGCTGGCAGAGCGGGGGCTGCAGCTGTCGGGTGTCGAGATCGTCTCGGACGCACAAGACGACATCGCCGCCGTGCTTGCGCGCAGCTTCGCCACCCCTGACATTGTTTTTTGTTGCGGCGGCATCGGTGCCACCCCCGACGACCGGACCCGTCAGGCAGCCGCCCAGGCGCTGGGGGTCGAGCTGGTGCTGCATACCGAAGCAGAGCGCCTGATCGCGGAGCGCTGCGCTGATAACGAGCGGGCGGGGCAGGGTAGCGGCGACATGTCGCTGCCCGAGAACCAGAGGCGCCTGGAAATGGGCAAGTTTCCAGTTGGCAGCGACATTGTGCCGAATCCCTACAACAAGATTCCCGGCTTCTTCATAAGCAACCACACCTTCATGCCGGGCTTTCCGGTCATGGCCTGGCCCATGATGGAATGGACACTCGACAAGCGCTACGCCTCACTGCACCACCGGCAAGAGCGGGTCGAGCATTCCTTTGTCGTGTTTGAAATGCCCGAGTCACGCATCATTCCGGCACTTGAAGAGCTCGAGCGCCGCTGGCCCGGCGTACGGGCGTTCAGTCTGCCGAGCATGGGCGGCCAGGGAAGGCCGCGAATCGACCTGGGGGTCAAAGGGGAGCCGGGCGCTGCCGCCATGGCACTGGCCTATCTGCGTGATGAAGTACTAAGACTGGGTGGTGAACTGAATCCGTGACTAATTGGCGGGTGCACTCTGGCGTCCGAATCGCGGCAGACAAAGCGGCGGTGCATCGTGTATATTCCACCATACGGAAATGTTGCGACGCGTCATCCATACGCTTGCCCTGACCATGACCCCTTCCGATCCAGACATGCGCACACAGGCCGGTTCTTTGGCATCCACTCCGCTCAACGGCGGGCAGCTGTCGATTCAGGTGCTCGAACGCACCATGAAGCTGCTCGATGTGCTTGCCTCGCACTCTGACCCGGTGGCACTGAAAGACCTCGCGGCGGCCACGGGCCTGCACACGTCGACCACACACCGCATTCTCAATGACCTGGTCGTCGGTCGTTACGTGAACCGTGTCGACAGCGGCATGTACCAGCTGGGCATGCGCCTGCTGGAACTCGGCTCGCTGGTAAAGCGGCGTCTGAATGTGCGCGAAGTGGCGCTCGAGCCGATGCGGGAGCTGCACCGGGTCACCGGTCAAACCGTCAATCTCTCGCTGCAGCAGGGTGACGAGATCGTCTATATCGAGCGCGCCTGGAGCGAACGCTCGGGCATGCAGGTGGTGCGAGCGATCGGCGGGCACGCCCCGCTGCACCTTACGTCCACGGGCAAGCTCTTTCTGTCGGTGGCGGAGCCGCGCCAGGTGCGCGCTTACGCGACCCGCACCGGGTTGGCCGGCACGACCCGTAACAGCATCACCGACATTGAACGGCTGGAGCGGGAACTGGCACTGGTGCGCCGCCATGGGTATGCGCGCGACAACGAGGAACTCGAGCTGGGTGTGCGCTGCATCGCAGCCGGCATCCACGACGACACCGGCAAACTGCAGGCGGGGCTGTCGTTGTCTGCGCCGGCCGATCGCATGCGCGACGACTGGATTCCCTTGCTGCAGCGCGCAGCCTTGCAGATTTCCGGATCTCTGGGCTACGAAGCCGCGGCCGAATGAGCCGTAGGCGGCGTTGCGGCTCCGCGCAGCAGCCCGGCGTTCCGCAGTAACACCCCTGACAAAATGAAAACGGCGGACCACCGTGATGATGGGCCGCCGCTGAGTTGTGCCGCCCGTGGGGCGACACTGCATCGCTGCTTATTGGGGTTCAACACCCGCTTTCTTGAAGAGTTCGGCCCACTGCGGGACCTGTTGGTTCACGTGTGCAGCCAGCGCTTCGGGGTTGGCGCGATCGGGCAGCAGGTTGGCGCCCAGACCAGCCATGCGGTCCTGGAAGGCCTTGTCTTTCAGACCGGCCTGCAGGGCGGCCTGGAGTTTGTCGAGGGCGGGTTGGGGCGTGCCCTTGGGTGCCCACAGGCCGTGCCAGATGCCGACCTCAAAGCCGTCGAAGCCGGATTCCTGCATGGTGGGCAGGTCGGGCAGCGTGGGGACGCGGTCTTTGCTGGTGACCGCAAATGCCTTGACCGTGCCGGCCTTGATGTGCTGAGTGGTGTTGGTGGTCTGGTCGCACATGATGTCGACCTGCTTGCCCAGCAGATCGTTCATGGCGGGGCCGGTACCCTTGTAGGGAATGGTGAGCAGGTCGATGCCCAGGGCGTTCATGAACATGGTGCCACACAGATGGCTGGCGGCGCCGATGCCGGCATTGGCAAGCGAGACCTTGTCTTTGTTGGCCTTGACGTATTCGACCAGCTCGGTGATGTTGTTCGCGGGGAAGTCGGAGCGTGCGATGATGGTCATGGGCACGTCGAGCACCAGGCCGATGGGTTCGAAGCTCTCGGACTTGTAGCCGGGGTCCTTGTACAGCGACTGAGCGGTCGAGAAGCCGATGTGCATCAGCAGGATGGTGTGGCCGTCGGGCTTGGAACGGGCAACGTGGCTCACGCCAATGGTGCCGCCTGCGCCGCCTTTGTTTTCGACGACTACGGTTTCACCCAACGTGGGGCGCATGGCCTCGGCCAGCGAGCGGGCGACCGTGTCGGTCGGGCCACCGGCGGAGAAAGGTACAACCATATTGACTGCGCGCTCCGGGTACTGGGCAGCGGCGGGTCCGGCAATTAGGGCCGCACCCAGTGCAAGGGCGGATGTGAGCTTCAGGGCGGTAAATTTCATGGTCTTAGCGTGTTCCTGAATACGGTTGAGGAAGCGCCCCGCGCTGGCTTTTGGCCCCGCGGAAGCAGGTCGGTATTCGATGCTAAGACAAACGACGGTGGGCGTCCTTCGGTGGTAACCCGGAATTCCAGAGTTTGTGAGAAATAGTTTGATCTATTTCAAGTCTGTTTACAACAACGCGGCATTGCAATATGCTGCACTGCAATATTGTGGTTGACACCGAGGGCCGACCTGGGTAAAAATAGGTTTTGTGCGGTGCAGCAACTTGCTCCCGCTTACGGGCGTACAGGCCCAACCACCACAGGTAAAGGAATTTGAACATGAGCTCGGTCCCCCAACACGTTCTCGCCAACCAGAAAGCTACTGTCGACAATTTTCTCGCACTCCAGGAAGCGGTATTCAATGGTTTCGAGAAGTTGGTCGACCTGAATCTGAAGGTTGCCCGCGCTTCGCTCGACGAAGCCAGCCAGAAGACTCAAGAAGCCCTGAGCGTCAAAGACGTCCAGGAAGCAGTGAACTTTGCATCCGGTCTGGTTCAGCCCGGCAGCGACAAGGTCACTGCGTACAGCAAGCAGGTTTATGACATCGTCAGCGGTGTGCAATCCACCGTGACGAAGCTCGCCGAAGAGCAACTCGCTCAGGCCCAGCGCCAGCTCGACGACGCCATCGACCAGATCGCCAAGAACGCCCCCACGGGTTCGGAAGGCGCGGTCGCCCTCATGAAGAGCTCGCTGGCCACGGCCACCAGCGCTTATGAATCGGCTGCCAAGGTTGCCCGCCAGGCCTCTGACGCTGCCGAATCGAACTTCGCCGCCGCAGCCAACGCCACGATCAAGGCAGCCAGCGACGCCGCTGAAGCGACCAAGACTGCCACTCGCGTCCGTCGCGCTCCCGCCGCCGAAGCCTGAGTTACCTGTACACAGCGTAGCGGCTATCCGCCGCTGCGTTGATACCCTGCAGCCCGATTGCCATACCTGGTGATCGGGCTGTTTTCTTGTGTGTTCGTCGGCGCCGCCGCACGCCGTCGAGCAAGGACTCAAATGGCCTGCACGCACTCGCCGATCAGTGCCGGACCCCGATAGATGAGCCCGGTATAAAGCTGCACCGCATCGGCGCCGGCCTGGATCTTATCCTGAGCGTGCCTGCCCGAGCTGATCCCGCCCACGCCGATGATGGCGGTATCTGGTCCCAGTCGTTCCCGCAGCCGCCGGATCACCTTGAGGGACAGTTCATGCACGGGAGGGCCCGACAGGCCGCCCGCTTCATCGGCATGCGGCAACCCCTGCACGGATTCTCTTTCGAGCGTGGTGTTGGTCGCTATGACGCCGTCGATGCCGTAACGTTGCAGCAGCTCGGCCACCGCGTCGACCTGCTCCGGCGACAGGTCGGGCGCGATCTTCACCGCCATGGGTACGCGCCGGCCGTGCGTATCGGCCAGGGACTCGCGCCGCGATTGCAGCGCCTGCAGCAGGGCGGTCAATTCGTCACCCGATTGCAGTGCCCTCAGATTCTTGGTGTTGGGCGAAGAAATGTTCACCGTGACATAGTCGGCATGCGGATACACGCCGTCGAGGCATGCGAGATAGTCATCGACAGCGTTCTCGATCGGGGTGACCGCGTTCTTGCCGATGTTCAGCCCCAACACCCCGCCTTCGGCGCGAAAGCGACTGCGCTGCACGTTGGCAATGAAAGCGTCGAGGCCCAGGTTGTTGAAACCGAAGCGATTGATGAGCGCCTGCGCCCTGGGCAGACGGAACAGCCGTGGCTTGGGGTTGCCGGCCTGCGGGCGAGGCGTCACCGTGCCCACCTCCACAAAGCCGAATCCCAATGCTGCCAGGGCATCGATATGCGCCCCGTTCTTGTCGAGCCCGGCCGCGAGCCCAACGGGATTGCGCAGATTCAGGCCCATCAGCGGGCGCGGCTTCAGTGCCGGGCGGGGGAACAGCCTGCGGGTGTGCCTGCAGTCGTAGGCCTGCTGAAGCCGGTGCAGCGTCAGTTCATGAGCGGCCTCCGCGTCGAGGGTGAACAGGGCGGCACGCGCCAGTGGATAGGCGTTGAACAGGAATGACATGGCGGAGGAAAGTCAGATAACGGGTTCGACCCATTGGCCCGCATGCAGGATCTGATACGGGCGGAAGGCGGATTTATAAGTCATTTTACGGCTTTCCTGTATCCAGTAGCCCAGGTATAGCCAGGGCAGGCCGGCGTTGCGGCACTGCTCGATCTGCCACAGTATCGCCCAGGTGCCGAGGCTTCCGGGCGCATCGGGCCTGAAGAAGGTATACACCGCGGAAAGACCGTCGGGGAGCACATCGATAACCGACACCATCTGCAGATCACCCGCAGGATCGCGAAACTCTGCCAGGCGGGTGTCGACGCGGCTGGTCAGCAGAAACTGACGATACTGGGTCTGCATGTCGTCGTCCATGCCGGCGCCCGGGTGCCGCTCG
>JAEZGR010000068.1 GCA_023437255.1 Pseudomonadota bacterium
GTCTTCGTTGCGCCCCGCAAGCAGATCGCGACCCAGCCAGGTCAGAACCAGCACGACCCCGACCAGCACCGAGGCAGCCAGTGCAGCCACTCGCCAATCGGCCAGGTAGATGAAGGCGGCCATGAACACGGGCGCGAGCGCCCAGCCGAGATTGCCTGTAAGGCCGTGCGTGCTGAAGCCGTGCCCGAGGCGCCTGGGGCTGACTCGGTGATTGAGAATGGAATAATCGACCGGGTGGAAAATGGAATTGCCGATACCGCCGATCGCAGCCGCTGCCATCAGCATGACGTAGCCGGTGGACCCGGCGATCAGCAGCCCCGACACCACAAAACAGGCCAGACCGAAATTCAGAACGGGCGCCGGGCCGATGCGATCGACGATGAAGCCCGAAGAGGCTTGCCCGATCGACGACACCAGAAAGAAGATCGAGGCCAGAAAACCCAGCTGCGCGAAGTCGTAGCCGTATTCCTGCGCGAGCGACAGATACAGGGTGGGCAATACGAGCTGAAAGAAGTGCGAGCAGGCATGCGCACCACCCACCAGCGAAATGATCAGCCAGTCACGGCGTTTGATATCGGCGCTGTCAGGCAATGACATCGCCTGGGTTGAAGCACTCATGCAGGTTCCTAGGAGCGTTCTGAGCGGTCGCGGATCTCGGGCCACGCCCGCTTGAGGTAATAGCACATGGACCAGACAGTGAGTACGGCGGCCACAACAATGAGCCCCTGCCCCACGAGTTCGGTCGGCACCCCATACAGCGGCTGGCCATACAGCAGACACGGAATGGCGATCATCTGTGCCGCCGTCTTGAATTTGCCAAGCCAATGCACCGCCACGCTGCTGCTGGCGCCGATCTTGGCCATCCATTCACGCAGTGCCGAAATGGTGATCTCGCGGCCGATGATGATGAGCGCAATGAAGGCGTCGACCCGGTCGAGATTCAGGAGAATCAGCAGCGCCGCACACACCATGAGTTTGTCGGCCACGGGGTCGAGAAAGGCCCCGAAGCTCGACGTCTGGTTCCAGCGCCTGGCGAGCCAGCCGTCGAACCAGTCGGTGAGCGCAGCGACAATGAAGAAGATTGCCCCCACCGCATCGCGCGTGGCTTCGGGCACCCAACTGGTGGGCACATAGTAAAGCGCGACGATCAGCGGGATCATCGCGATGCGCAGCCACGTGAGAGCGATAGGAAGATTGAAAGGCATAATCGGAATACTACCTCAGGTTCGCAGGCAGATGACGCGGTCTCGAAGGGGTTTCATCGCAGCGCGTGATAGATGCGCTCGGCCAATTCATCAGAAATGCCTTCCACCGAACGCAGGTCGTCGATGCTGGCGTCGACCACGCCCGAGAAACCGCCGAAGCGGGCCAACAGACGCTGACGCCGCCGTGCGCCGATACCTTCGATCTCCTCGAGCCTGGAAACGGTACGGGCTTTGGCCCTGCGCGCGCGCATGCCCGTGATGGCAAAGCGGTGCGCCTCGTCGCGGATCTGGGCAATGAGCATCAGCGCGGGCGATTCCACGCCCAGTTGCAGCGGTTCGCGCTCATCGGCGAATATCAGGGTTTCCAGGCCGACCTTGCGGCCTTCACCCTTTGCCACGCCCACCAGCACGCGAGTATCGAGCCCCAGTTCTACGAACACCTGGCGGGCGACCTCGACCTGCCCCTTGCCGCCGTCGATCAGCACGATCTCGGGTAAGGGCGCGTCGCCATCCGCCACGCGCGTGAACCGCCGCGACAGAACCTGCCTCATGGCCGCGTAATCGTCACCCGGCGTGATGCCGGCAATGTTGTAACGCCGATACATTGAAGGCTGCATGTCGTGGTTCTGGTACACCACGCAGGAGGCCTGGGTGGCTTCGCCGGCCGTGTGGCTGATATCGAAGCACTCGATGCGCAGTGCTTCGAGAGACGCAGCATCGGTATCCAGGCCCAGCGTGTTGGCCAGGGCCAGCGTGCGGGCCTCGCGAGCGCCCGATTCACTGAGCGACCGTGCCAGCGCAAGTTCGGCATTCTTCACCACCTGCTCAAGCCAGGTCTTGCGCAAGCCCTGGGGGCGAATGATGCAGCGCGCCTTCACGCCCGTCTGCTCTGCGAGCAGGTTCAGGAGCTCCGGGTCGGGCAGCTTGTGCGAACACACCAGCACCGGCGGCATGCGACTGTCGATGTAGTGCTGGGCCACGAAAGCCGCCAGCACATCGCCGGGACTGTCATCGACCGTATGCGAGGGAAAGAACGCCTTGTCGCCCAGGTGGCGGCCTCCCCGCACCATGGCGAGATTCACGCAGGTGCGCCCGCCCGAAGCCACCACCCCGATGATATCGACGTCGTCATTGCCAATCTGTTCCATGGACTGCTGCTGCAGCACGCGAGACAGCGCCCCCATCTGATCACGCAACAAGGCGGCCTGTTCGAAATCGAGCTGCTCCGAAGCGGCGAACATACGTGCCTCGATTTCCTTGAGCACGTCGTCAGCGTGGCCGTCGAGAAAGCGGATGGCCCGGTCAACGTCGGCCTGGTAGTCCTCGGCCGGAATGAGATCCACACAGGGCGCCGAGCAGCGCCCGATCTGGTGCAGAAGGCAGGGGCGGGAGCGATTCGCAAACACGCTGTCTTCGCATGTGCGCAGACGAAATACCCTTTGCAGTATTTGTATGGTTTCGCGCACCGCCCAGCTGTTGGGGTATGGCCCGAAGAAACGCCCCTGACGGCTGGTGGCACCACGGTAATAGGCGATACGCGGATAGGCATGCGCACTGAACCGCAGATAGGGGTAGGACTTGTCGTCGCGAAACAGAATGTTGTAGCGCGGCTTGAGTCGTTTGATGAGGTTGTTTTCGAGCAGCAGGGCCTCGGCCTCGCTGCGGGTCACTGTGACTTCGACACGCTGCACCCGCGCCACCATGTGGGCGATGCGCGGGCTTGACGCGGTCTTCTGGAAATACGAGCTGACGCGGCGCTTGAGATCGCGCGCCTTGCCGACATACAGCACTTCACCCTGCGCATCGATGTGCCGATAGACACCGGGCAGGTTCGGCAGGTCAGTCAGAAAGGATTTCAGATCGAATTCGTCGGGCATGCTGATATTGCGAATTGCACTGCAAGGCGTTCCAGTCTGGTGCCGCCAGACGCGGCATCAGGCGACGCAGACGCGCGACCGACTCCGCAGAAGGCGTGAAGACCAGCCGTTCAAGGAGCTCATCGGCCAGATCGGGGCGGTTGCACACCAGGACCATGTCGCAGCCGGCGCCCAGCGCGGCTCGGGCACGGGCGAGTATGTCGCCAGCCACCGTCGCGCCCTCCATGGTGAGGTCGTCGGAAAACACCACTCCATCGTAGCCCAGGCGCTGCCTCAGGATCTGCTGTACCCACACCTGCGAAAAGCCCGCCGGTGCGGCATCGACCTTCGGGTAGATCACGTGAGCCGGCATGACGGAGGGCAGGACCAGATCGCCCAGCCAGGAATACGGCGCCGCGTCTTCGCGCAGGATCGTTTCAAGCTCACGTTCATCGACGGGAATCTCGTGATGCGAGTCGGCTTCGACCGCCCCGTGCCCGGGAAAATGCTTGCCGCAGGCGGACATGCCGGCCAGCGCCAGCCCCTGAATCAGTGCCCGCGCCAGCGTGGCGACGACCGCAGGATCACGATGAAAGGCACGATCGCCGATGACCTTGCTGACACCATAATCGAGGTCCAGCACAGGCGTGAAGCTGAGATCCACCCCACAGGCGCGCAGTTCTGCCGCCAGCACGTAACCGGCCGCCGTGGCCGCCTGCATGGCACGCTGGGGGTCTATTTCCCAGACTTCGCCCAATCGCCGCATGCTGGGCAGCTCGGTGAACCCATCGCTGCGAAAGCGCTGCACCCGCCCGCCCTCATGGTCGACTGCAATCAGCAACGGTTCATCTCGTGCGGCATGAATCTCTGCGCACAGGGCGACGAGCTGTTCGCGGCTTTCAAAGTTGCGGCTGAAAAGTATGACGCCGCCCACGAGCGGGTGACGCAGCCGCTCCCGTTCGTGATCGGTCAGGCGGTGGCCCGCTACGTCGACCATGACGGGGCCGGGCGGCAATATCGAAGTGGAGTGATTCATCTGCGGTCAGCGTGTTCAACGAGTTGTGGCGTCGTGCAAGGCTTCGACCACCACATAAGCAGCCACCATATCGTGCTCATCGGTGACAGACACATGCGCGGTGCCGAAGCGTGCGGCATACCAGCTCGCCAGAGGTTCTGAAAGAAGGACATAGGGTCGGCCGCCCGGGGCGTTGAGCGTCTGCATGCGCGACCACGCCATGGGCATGCGCATGCCCAGGCCGATGGCCTTGGAAAACGCTTCTTTGGCGGCGAAGCGGGTGGCCAGATAGCGCACGCCGCGGCGCGGGTCGCGCTGATAGCGGCGCTCGAATGTCTGAATCTCTGCCGGACCCAATACACGCAGCACGAAGCGCTGCGGATGGCGGTCGAATACGCGCTGCACGCGCTCGAGCCGCAAAAGATCCATTCCGATACCCGCGATACGGGCCGGGCCTGGCTGCACCGGCATACCCTGCTCCCTGGTCGTCAACCCAGCCCGCATCATACCTTGTTGCCGGCAGCCGCCGAAAAGACCGGCGGGCAAGCCAGCGCAGCACCCGGGCGGCCGCAAGGCGGCTTGAAGCCCGGGTCTGAATGTGGGCGTGGTGCCCGAGTTTGCTGCTTCAGCGCGGCCGCTTGTCGATGACGCGGCGTGCCTTGCCGGTGAGCGTGCGCTCGACCTGCCCGGGCGGCTGGATCGAGATCTTCGCGCTGATGCCGACGTAGTTCTTCAGCGAGTGCGCCAGACGCCGGCCGATGGCGTTGCGCTCCTCGTCGTTGAAATGGGCACATTCCGCACGCAGTTCGGTAAGCACTTCCAGCGCATCAAGATTGCCCTCACGGGTGACGACCAGCTGATACTGGGGCGCAAGCTCGGGCATCTTCAGCACCAGTTCCTCGACCTGAGTCGGGAAGAGGTTCACACCGCGAATGATCAGCATGTCGTCGCTTCGGCCGGTGATCTTGCCGATACGGCGCATGCTGCGAGCGGTCGGCGGCAACAGGCAGGTGAGGTCGCGCGTGCGGTAGCGGATCACCGGCATGGCTTCCTTGGTGAGCGAAGTGAACACCAATTCGCCCGATTCGCCTTCCCGCACAGGCTCGCCCGTATCGGGGTTGATGATTTCCGGGTAGAAGTGGTCTTCCCACACCACGGGGCCGTCTTTCGCCTCGACGCACTCCATGGCCACGCCCGGGCCCATGACTTCGGAGAGGCCGTAGATATCGACAGCATCGAGCCCGGAGTGCGTTTCAATGTCTTCACGCATGCGGCCTGTCCACGGCTCGGCCCCGAAGATCCCGATGCGCAGCGAGGATTCCTTGGGCTCCATGCCCTGACGCAGCATCTCTTCCATGATGTTGCAAAAGTACGAGGGCGTCACCATGATGATGCGCGGACCGAAGTCGCGGATCAGCTGCACCTGCTTCTCGGTCTGACCGCCCGACATGGGGACCACCGAACACCCCAACCGCTCGGCGCCGTAATGGGCACCCAGGCCGCCGGTGAACAGGCCGTAGCCGTACGCCACGTGCACGATATCACCCGGCCGGCCGCCGCCCGCCCAGATCGAGCGGGCAACCAGGTCGGCCCAGTTGTCGATGTCGCGCTGGGTGTAGCCGACCACCGTGGGCTTGCCTGTGGTGCCACTGGAGGCGTGTATGCGCACGACCTTTTCGCGAGGCACCGCAAACATGCCGAACGGGTAGTTCTCGCGCAAGTCGTTCTTGGTGGTGAACGGAAACTTGGAAAGATCGGCAAGTGTCTTCAGATCGTCGGGGTGCACGCCCGCCTCGTCGAAACTCTTGCGGTAATGCGGCACATTTTCGTATGCGTGCTTCAGTGTCCATTTGAGACGTTCGAGCTGCAACGCACGCAGCTCGTCCTGGCTCGCGTGTTCGATGGGGTCGCGGCCCTGCTTCATATCCGACATGGTTAGTCTCCTGCCCTGTCCTTTGCCTTTTAATAATGCCTGGTCGGGGGTGGGCCTTCAGCCCGCCGCCTCAACCACGTTTCCCTTGATGCGATACGAACGCCCACGGAACACGGCGATCTGCTTGCCTTCCTGGTTCGTGACGTGCACGTCGTAGATGCCTGTACGGCCTGCCAGCGAATACTCAGTTGCCGTCGCGGTCAGCCGGTCACCTTCGAATGCGGGCGCCAGGTAGTCGATCGTGCAGCCCGACGCAACCGTGACCAGGTTACGGGAATTGCACGCGAACGCGAAGGCGCTGTCGGCCAACGCGAAGATATAGCCACCGTGGCAGGTCTTGTGACCGTTCAGCATGTGCGGCTGAACGGCCATGCTCATGACCGCCTTGCCCGGCGCCACCGAATCGAGTCGGGCGCCCAGCCCCTGCGAAGCGGTGTCACGCTCGTACATGGCCTGGCCGGCGAGCTCGGCCAGGGCCTGAGGGTCTTCTGGCAGCGACTCAACGACTGCCTGTGCTGCGTTGCTTGCACTCATTACTGCCCCTTGAACACCGGTTGACGTTTCTCCATGAATGCGGCGACGCCTTCCGCGTAATCATCGCTGGCGCCCAGTTCGCGCATCATGTCGCGCTCGAGGTCGAGCTGCGCATCGAGCGTGTTGCCGAAACTTTCGCGGATCGCACGCTTGGTGAAGGCCAGCCCCTTGGTCGGTGCCTGTGCAAAATGCTGTGCAAGTGCGTGCAGCCGCGGCTCCAGATCGGCGTCGGGCACCGATTCCCAGATCAAGCCCCATTGCTGAGCCTGCTGCGCGCTGAGCTTGTCGCCCAACAACGCCAGGCCCAGGGCACGGGCGCGACCGACCAGACGCGGCAGCGCGTAAGTACCGCCCGTGTCGGGAATCAGGCCGAGCCGGCAGAACGGCTGAATGAAACTGGCCGAGTCCGCGGCCACCACGATATCGCCACCGGCGAGCGCGAGATTCGCGCCGGCCCCGGCCGCCACACCGTTCACACCCACCACGACCGGCATCGGCAGCGCGTTGAGGCGCCGGATGAGCGGTGCGTAAAAGGTTTCGACCGTTTCACCGAGGTCAACGCGGCCGCCATCGGCTGCGGGTTGCCGTTCGGAGAGATCCTGCCCGGCACAAAAACCCCGCCCGCGCCCGGAAATGACCAGCACGCGTGCCCCCTTCTGCTCGATCTGGTTCAGTGCATCGGCCAGCTCCCGGTGCATGGCCGCGGTAAAGCTGTTGAGCTTGTCGGGCCGGTTCAGCCAGATGCGTGCAACCCCGTCTTGATGCTGGAACTCAATGTTCTCGTAGCTCACATGCGGCTCCTCAAACGTGCCAGCGGGTTTGCACCACGCGGAACCGGTTGGCCACGAACGCACTGTCTGACAGCGCGGCGTTGGCAGCCGGGTTGGCGCCGGTACCGTGGAAGTCGCTGAAAGCCGCCGTCTGATTGACGAACACGCCGCCGGTCAGATTCAGAGACAGCGACACACCCGCCCGCTCGGCCGCCTTGCGCATGTCGGTGGCCACCTGATCATCGGTGGTGTAACCCGAAAGCGTGAGCGCACCATGTTGCTGAACCGTATCGCGGGCCAGCGCAATGCTGTGTTCGGTGGAGTCTGTCGCAACAATGAACACGATCGGCCGGAACCATTCCTGGAAGATGCGTTCGTCGGAAGCGTCGGCCTTGAGCACCAGCGGCGTGCGCACGCGCGCACCCGCAAACTGCGGATGCTCGAGCGCCCTGCTGTCGCACAGTACCGGCAGCCCCAGCGCGCGCGCATCGTCGATGCGCTTTGCCGTGCCTTCGTTCTGAATGGCGCCTGTCAGCTCCACTGCCTTGGCCGGATCGCTGACCATGCGCTCGACCGACTGGGCCAGGGCATTGGCGACCTCGTCGAAGCTCATATGGCCCTCGTTGGTACGAATGCCATCGCGCGGCACGTACACGTTCTGAGGTGCCGTACACATCTGGCCCGAATACAGGGCAAACGAGAACGCCAGATTGCGTGCCACCGACTTGATGTCTTCGACGGAATCGATGATGACCTGATTGACACCCGCCTTCTCGGTGTAGACGAGCGCGTGGCGTGCATTGGCTTCGAGCCAGTTGCCGTTGGTGCTGCTGCCGGTGAAGTCGATGATGCGCACGGCGGGGTTCATGGCGAGTTCGCGTGCGGTGTCATCGCTGGCGCCGTGGGCTGCCAGCTGCACGACGTTGGGGTCGAAACCGCCTTCGGCCAATACTTCGCGTGCCACCTGCACGGTGATCGCCAGCGGCAGAATCGCACCGGGGTGCGGCTTGACGATGACGGGATTACCGGTGGCCAGGCTCGCAAACAGGCCCGGGTATCCGTTCCAGGTGGGAAAGGTCGACACGCCGATCACCAGCGCGACGCCACGAGGCACGACGGTGAAGCGCTTCTGCATGCGCAGCGGGTCGTGCTTGCCCTGGGGCTTTTCCCAGTCGGCCAGCTCGGGGATGCGCGACATTTCTTGCCACGCGTAGGTCACTGCTTCAAGACCACGGTCTTGCGCATGCGGGCCGCCTGCCTGGAAGGCCATCATGAAGCCCTGTCCTGTGGTGTGCTGCACCGCATTGGCAATTTCGAAGCTGCGCTTGTTCAGGCGCTTGAGGATCTCGAGGCTCACGCCCACCCAGGCCTTGGGACCCGCTTCGCGCCAGGTCTCGAGCGCCTGCTCGGCCTGTCGCACCAGGACATCGGCCTCGGTTTTGGGGTAACGAATATCGAGATCGAAGCCATAGGGGGAGCGCTCGCCGCCCACCGTACCGTTGGCACCCGGCTGGTCTAGCGGGAAATCCTTGCCGCGCAGAGCCTCGAACGCGTTTCGGCCGTCTTCAGCCGCGGTTTCGCCATACACGCGGGGGCTGGGTGATTCGGAAAACGGGCTCCAGTAGCCCCGGCTGGTCGCGGCGGCTACCGCCTGCTCCAGCATCTCGCGATTGCTTTCGAAAAAATCCACCGACACGTTCATGTCTCCTTG
>JAEZGR010000083.1 GCA_023437255.1 Pseudomonadota bacterium
CTCGATGTCCTTGAGCAGCTTGATCTCGGACTGATCGACCAGCGAAAGCGCGGAACCCGGGCTGCCGGCGCGACCGGTACGGCCGATACGGTGCACGTAGTCTTCCGGCACGTTGGGCAGCTCGAAATTCACGACCTGCGGAAGCTGGTCGATATCAAGGCCGCGGGCGGCGATGTCGGTGGCGACCAGCACGGCAATCTTGCCATCTTTGAAGCCCGACAGCGCGCGGGTACGCGCCGACTGGCTCTTGTTGCCGTGAATGGCAGCGGCAGTCAGGCCGTCTTTGACCAGCTTCTCGGCCAGGCGGTTGGCGCCGTGCTTGGTGCGGGTGAACACCAGCACCTGATGCCAGCCGCGCCCACGAATGATGTGGCTCACCAGGTCGCGCTTGTGGCTTTGCTCGGTGAGCACCACGCCTTGCTGCACGAGCTCGGAAGCGGTGTTGCGGCGGGCAACGGAGATCTCGATGGGGTTGTTCAGCAGGCCGGTGGCCAGGCCGCGGATCTCGTCGGAGAAGGTGGCGGAGAACAGCAGGTTCTGCCGTTGCTTGGGCAGCAGGGCCAGGACCTTGCGAATGTCGCGGATGAAGCCCATGTCGAGCATGCGATCGGCTTCGTCGAGGACGAGCACTTCAACGCCCGACAGATCGACGGTCTTCTGACCGGCGTGATCAAGCAGGCGCCCCGGTGTGGCCACCAGGATGTCGATCGGCTTGCGCAGCGCGCTGATCTGCGGATTGATATTGACGCCGCCGAACATCACCATTGATGTGACAGACGTATATTTGCCGTAGGTGCGGACCGATTCCTCGACCTGGGCGGCCAGCTCGCGGGTGGGTGTGAGTACCAGCACGCGCGGGCGCCCGGGCTTGCGAGTCGCGGCGGGGGCGTTCAGCAGGCGGTGCAGAATGGGCAGTGTGAAGCCGGCGGTCTTGCCGGTGCCGGTCTGCGCGGCAGCGAGTACGTCGCCGCCTTTGATGACCTGCGGAATGGCCTGTGCCTGAATGGGCGTGGGCTGCGTGTAGCCGGAATCAGCGATGGCACGCAACAAAGGCTGCGCCAGCCCGAGGTCGGCAAAATGGGAGTTGGAATTCAAGAATTGCTCCAGCGACGGCCCATCGCTCGGAGACGAGTGATACCAATCGAGGCTGACGTTCTTATGGATGAAAAGAGAACAAGAAAAGCTTGCTGCTCTGGGGCGTGCAGACTGGTTCACACGCAGAAAGGTGGTATTTTACAGGTAGTCGCGCCTGCTGTAATCTCGCGCCACCGGTTTCTTGTGGAAATAGCTCATGAAGCGCCTGTTCCTGCTGATTTTCCTGCCTTTTATGACCCTTTTGTCGGGTTGTGGCTACAACGAGATCCAGCGACTCGATGAGCAAGTCAAGGCGGCCTGGTCGCAAATGCTCAATCAGTACGAGCGTCGCGCCGATCTGGTGCCGCAACTGGTCAGCTCGGTTGATGCCTACATGGTCAATGAGCGCGCCATTCTTACCGAGGTCACACAGGCTCGCGCCCAGGTAGGGCAGGTCCGTGTTTCTGTTGACGACCTCGACAACCCCGAACTCATGAGGCGCTTCGAGCAGGCGCAGGGCCAGCTGGGTTCAGCACTGTCGCGACTGCTGGCGGTTTCCGAAAACTATCCTCAGCTCAAGGCCGACGGGTTGTTCCGCGACCTGATGACGCAGCTCGAGGGCACCGAGAACCGCATTGCCACCGAGCGAGGCCGCTACGTGAAGGCGGTCCAGGAATACAACGTGTATATCCGTCAGTTCCCCACACTGATCACCGCCAAGATCTTCGGCTATGACGTGAAGGCCAACTACGGGGTGGAGCGCGAGGCCGAGATCATGCGCCGGCCCGAAGTCAACTTCACCCGCCCGGCCGCCAGCGGCGGCTAGCGACGCGCGCCATGGCGACGACACGGCTGCCTTCCGTCGTATTTGCCCTGATGGTGCTGGCGTTCAGCATTCTGCTGCAGCCGGCATGGGCGCAACAAGTCGCGGTGCCGGCCTTCAACAGCTGGGTGGTCGACCAGACGGGCACGCTTGATTCAAACACCCGCTCGCACCTCGAGACTCAACTGGCTGCGCTCGATGCCCGCAAGGGAGCGCAGCTGGCGGTGTTGATCGTGCCCACCACCGGCGACGACACGGTTGAGTCCTATGCACGGCGTGTTTTCGACACCTGGAAGCTGGGGCGCGCAGGCGTCGATGACGGCATCCTGTTTCTGGTGGCAAAGGATGACCGGCGCCTGCGCATCGAGGTGGGCTATGGCCTGGAAGGCGCCGTACCGGATCTGCTGGCCGGGCGCATCATCCGCGAGCAGGTGACGCCCCATTTCAAGACGGGCGACTATGCCGGCGGAGTGGTCGCCGGTGTCGAGAGTCTGGTGCGGCTGATTGATGGCGAGGCCTTGCCGCCACCACCGGCGGCGGCAGCGGTCGACGACGAGGAATGGGATGTCGGCGTGATATTGGCGCCGCTCTTTCTCATGGCATTCGCCATGCCACCCCTGTTCGCCTTCTTTGCCACCGCCGTATTCACCAGCATTGCATTCGAGAGCGTGTTGCTGGGGCTTGTCTTTGGGGCCGTTGCGGCCGGGCTGTCGCTGCTGGGCCGCCGCTTCGGCGGGGGCGGGCGCGGCAGCGCCGCACGCGTGTCGCGCAGAGGCGGTGTGGCTGGCGGCTTCGGCGGTGGTTTCTACGGCGGCGGCTCCAGTGGCGGCTTCGGCGGTGGAGGCGGCTTTGGTGGCGGGGGCGGTGGCGGTAGCGGAGGCGGCGGCGCCTCGGGCAGTTGGTAAAAGGTGAACACCATGAGTGCTCCGGCTTTGATCAAGGAAATGACGGGCTGGTCCAGCCTCGAGGGCCAGTGGCTGCGCCGCCGGCACTTCACCGCTGAAGTGCTGGCATTGATCGCCGAACGCATCCGCGAGTGTGAGCGCGATCATCACGGCGAGCTGGTGGTGGCCATTGAGGCGGTCAGCCCGGCGCACGAGCGCGATTCACACATGCGTGCCCTCGAAGTGTTCGGCCGGCTGCGGGTGTGGGACACCCCTCAAAGCACGGGGGTGCTGCTGTATCTGGCGCTCGACCGCCACCGCATCGAAATCGTTGCGGACCGCGGGGTGCCGGCGCAGCGTCACGAGTGGGAAGCCGTGTGCGCCCGTCTGCAGGCACGACTGGCCGAAAAGACCTACGCCCAAGGCATTCTGGCGGCGATCGACGACATCGAAGCCGTCATGCGCCGTCACTGTGCAGTGTCGCCCGGCGACGCGCCAGAAGCGCCGGACGGCGGCCTGGCCAACGAACCGGTGCTGCTTTAACAGGCGTGTGTCATTTGGCCAGATCGGCCGCCAGTTCCCGTAGCGCCTGAGCGCGCCGCGTTGATGGCTGGTAGTGCTCGGTGAGGGTCGACCACTCGGGGCGAGCGCGGGCTTCGAGCAAGGCCTCGGGCAGCCTTTCCTTGCGCAGGGCTGCGGCCTTGTCTTCGAGCAGTGCCTCGATCTCGATCGGCCCCTGCGCAGCGTGCCCGCGCCGCTCCAGAGCGGCAATGAGCGCCAGGCCGCGCATCGCCAACAGGCGCAGCACCGGGTCGTCCACGGTGATCTCCTGAAAGCCCCGTAGCCGGCCCAGCAGCCGCCGCCCAAGCTTGTCTGCTCCTTGCCACAGACCACCGGCCGTGGCGCCGATGAGCGTGGCCGCCCCCAGGCTGATGCCCGCAGTGAACATGTCCACGGTCGCACCGGCCATGGCACCGGCGGCCATGCCCTTGCCCACGTGGATGCC
>JAEZGR010000118.1 GCA_023437255.1 Pseudomonadota bacterium
CATCATTTTGTTGCTTTTTAGTTCGCGAAATGGGGAACCATATTGCGGCTGCTTGGACTAATCTTGCTCGTGGGCAGCGAAATCGCATCTCGATGGACCGCCATTGCGTGTCTGCCCCACGAACCCAAATCGCCCGCTCTCTGCTTCTCCTCTTCCCCTCCCTAAGAAGCGGGCGTTTCATGAGGCACCGCCGGGTGCCTCTTTTTTTGCCCCTTTCAAACGCTCAGAGCAGCGCGATCCAGTGGTCGACCAGCAGCGCGGCGAACAGCAGCGCCAGGTACACAATGGAATAGCGGAAGAGCCCGCGCGAGCGCTCGTCGGAATACTCGCGATACAGCTGCCACGAACGCCAGACGAACAGACCGCTCAGCACGATGGCGCTGGCCAGGTACAGCAGGCCGCTCATGCGCACGATGAAGGGCAGGATGCTGGCGGCAAACAGGGCCACGCTATAGAGCAGGATATGCAGGCGGGTGAACTGCTGGCCGTGGGTGACGGGCAGCATGGGCAGGCCAGCGCGCTTGTAGTCATTGTTGCGATACAGCGCCAGCGCCCAGAAGTGCGGTGGCGTCCAGATGAAGATGATCAACACCAGCAGCCAGGCACCGGCCGGCACGGCGTCGGCCACGGCGGCCCAGCCCAGGGCCGGCGGCATGGCGCCAGAGAGCCCGCCGATCACGATGTTCTGGGGTGTCAGCGGCTTCAGGAACATGGTGTAAATGACCGCATAACCCACGAAGGTGGCGAAGGTGAGCCACATGGTGAGCGGGTTCACCAGATGGTAGAGCACCAGCATACCGGCGGCGCCGAGCACACCCGAGAACACCAGCACCTGCAGGGGCGTGATGCTGCCGCGCGCGGTGGCGCGGCGCGACGTGCGCAGCATGCGTGCATCGATTTCGCGTTCGATCAGGCAGTTCACCGCGAAGGCCGCGGCGGCCAGCAGCCAGATGCCCAACGTTCCGGCAACGACGATACCCGGGTCAGGAAGCCCCGGTGTGGCCAGGAACATGCCGATCACGGCGCAGAACACCGCCAGCTGCGTGACCCGCGGCTTCGTGAGCACGAGGTATTGCCGCAGCAGACTTTGCGGTTGCAGGCTCAGTGTCGTCATGGGGAACTCCTTGCTTGGAAACGTCATACAGGCGCGCACATACCGTTGTGCATGCCAGGATCAGGCCTGCCGCGCCACCGTTATGCAGCACGGCAACCAGCAGAGGCCATTCAAAGAAGATCGTGGTGAGGCCCGTGAAGAGCTGCGCCACGAGCAGCGCCAGGATCAGGCGTGCGGGCCCGCCCAGGGCGGGGGAGCGCCGCAGCGCCAGTGCCAGGCTGCCCAGCCATACGAAGACCAGCAGGGCAAAGTTGCGATGGACCCAGTGAATGCCGGTCAGAGCGTCCTGGGAAATGACTTCGCCAGAAGGCAGTTCGCCCAGGCCGCGGACCAGCGAGAAGCCGCTGGCCAGATCCATGGTGGGCACCCAGCTGCCATGGCAGGTAGGGAAGTCCATGCAGGCCAGGGCGGCATAGTTGGTGCTGACCCAGCCGCCCAGGGCGACCTGAATGAACAGCACGGCGAGCCCGCCGATGGTCCAGGGTCGCCACTTGAGCTCGCTGCGCACCACCGGCGCGTGGCGTTTCTCGCGGGCGGCCAGCCAGGTCATCATCATCAGCAGAATCATGCCCCCCAGCAGGTGAGCGGTGACGATGATGGGCATGAGCTTCAGGGTGACTGTCCAGGCGCCGAACGCCCCCTGCAGGCAGACGGCCGCCAGGGTGGCAATGGCCAGTACCGGCGAATGGCCCAGCACCTTGCGGTGCCGCCATGCCATGTAGGCGATCGCGATGATCAGCATGCCCAGAATCGCGCCCACGTAGCGATGCACCATATCGATCCAGGCCTTCGAGAAGCTCACCGGGCCGTGTGGCATGGCTTCGTAGGCATCGCGGATGTGGGCAGCGGCGCCCACCGGGCTGAGTTGCCCGTAGCAGCCGGGCCAGTCCGGGCATCCCAGCCCCGAATCCGTGAGGCGCACGAAGGCGCCGAACATGATCAGGTCGAGGGTCAGGAACCAGACCAGGAAAACAAGTTTGCGGTAACGCTTTTCGATCTTGGGCATGCGCGTAATCCCTCTCAACCGATACGCGAATGCTTGAGCAGCTTGATGATGTCATCGCGCACCTCGATGGGATCGGCATCGGGCGGGAATTCCATCATCAGGTTGCCCAGCGGGTCGATAACCCACATGTGCGCGCGCATGGCCTCGGCGGCGTCCTGCCCGCTACGATCGGCCGCCAGAAACTGGGCCAGCGCCTGCGGGTCGGCACGCAGCATGTGGGTGCCCACGTAAGCGTCGAGCACCTGTTGAGGCACTTCGGCGTCGTCGGTGACAAACCATACGCGCGAGAGGCGGTCGACGTTCTTGCCCTGGCTCGCGTGCGAATTGCGCAGGATGAAGAGCTTGCGCACGCACGATTCGGGGCACGCGGCGGTGTCGGCAGAGACCAGCACCCACTGCCCGCGCAGGCTTGCCAGATCGAACGGCTGGCCTTCGAGCGTGGTGAGCGGCATTGCCTGGGCGCTGGGCACGGGGCGTTGCGGGTCAAGAATGCGGCCGTAATTATTGTGGCCTTCGGGGCGCAGACCCAGCTCGGGCGCAAAATAGGCGAGCACGGCCGCCACCACCGGTGCGAGCGACATCAGCACGATGGCATATAACGGCCACATGCTGCGCGGCTTGGCCGGCTGCGCGCCGCCCGGGGCCGGCTCGCCGACGCCGCGAGTGGCTGGGTTGCTGCCCGAATGAGCGTTACTGCGTTGAACTTCATCGACGATCATGCAATCTTCCTAAACCTTCTTGCGTTGCGCGCCACGCCGGAGCAGGCCGAACAACATGAACAGGGCCGCTATGGCGGCAATCGCGCTGAAGCTGAACCACTGCAAGGCGTAGCCCCGGTTCTGGTCAGAATCCAGCGAGGGCCCCGGCCATTCGCGCTTCAATGCCTGTTCTGACAGGGAGGGCGCATGGGGGCGCCCGCCTTCTGCCGACTGTGAATTGCCAGCGTCACCCGCCGGGGCCGCCAGAGTGGTCGTGTCTTTGGTCTGCGCCAGCACCGTGGGCAGCAGCGCCAGGCCCGTGGCTGCGGCATAGTCTTCGAGCGCCAGGTTCTGCACCACCGGGGGGGTGCCGCCCGGCTGCGGGAGGCGCGCCGGCAGTTGTGTCGCCTTGCCGCCGGCCCATTGCCACAGTTCAAAAATGCGCGGCACGTGTTCGTGCAGTTCGCCTTGTACGGCAACGATGCCCGGCTCTTCGGGAATCGCGGGCAGGGAACCCATGGCCTGCATGTCGCGCGGCAGCCAGCCGCGCAGCACCAGCACGGCCGCCGTGGTGGCGCCCGGCCCCTGGCTCAGGAACTCGCCGCCCCGGGAGCTGCCGCCCACAAGATCGAGTTCCGCCGATCCGGCAGCCACCGCGTCGTTGCGCGTGGTGGCTGGTGGTGTGGGCTCCAGCAGCAGGGGCGTGGCCACCCAGTAGCCCGGCCGGCCGTCGAGATTGCGGTTCTCGAGCAATACGGTGTACTGGTCGAGCCAGCTGCCCCGCGCCTGGGCGGACCGCCAGGCCATGAATTCCGATGCCGGGGTGTGCGTGCCGAGCGTGAGCGGTGCCTGACGGCGCCCCTGTTCAATGGCGTGGTGAAGGGCGTCGCGCTCTTCGGCCCGGCCCAGCTGCCACATGCCCAGTGAAAAACAACAGGCGGCCGTAACGGAGAGCAGCAACAGCCCGAGGACCGTCCAGAACCCACCCCGGCGCCGGGTTTCGGTCTGCGGCGCTTCAGTTTGCCGCATGGCCGGCTCGTTTTGGTTGGAAAGCGCCGCCGCGCGGGGGATAATTGAAGATTGAAGGTTCTTTGAGGCTTGCACGCCGGTGTCGTCGGCCCCTGAGGATCGAGACATCTCTGCAAAACTTCCTGCTCCACTGGAGACCAGCATGCGCATCTTGGTACTGCTTGCATTTCTCGGGATCGTGGCAAGCCTCGTATCCGCGGGGGTTTATCTGATGAAGGATCGTGGCCAGACCAATCGCATGGTGAATGCCCTGACGATCCGGATCGGCCTGTCGATCGTGTTGTTCCTGTTTGTACTGCTGGCCGGGCGCCTGGGTTGGATACAGGCGACCGGCATTCCGATTATGTAATCGTGGCTCAGGTCCAGTACACATAGATGTACAGGCCCAGCCACACCACGTCGACGAAGTGCCAGTACCAGGCTGCGCCTTCGAAGCCGAAATGGTGCTCGGGGGTGAAGTCGCCACGGATCAAGCGGTACAGGATCACGGTCAGTATCGAGGCACCGATGATCACGTGGAATCCGTGAAAGCCCGTAAGAATGTAGAAGAGCGAGCCGTAGATGCCTGAGTCAAAGCGCAGGTTCAGGTCGACATACGCGTGCCAGTACTCATAGCCCTGGCAGAACACGAATGTGAAGCCCAGAATGACCGTGGCGGCCAGCCAGAAGATGGACTTGCCGCGATGGTTGGCGCGCAGCGCATGGTGCGAGAACGTGAGCGTGAGGCCCGAGGTGAGCAGCAGCGCCGTGTTGATGGTGGGCAGCCAGAAGGGGCCGACAGTCTTGAACTCTTCGACAATGCCGCCCGGGCCAAGGCTCGGCCAGTGGGCAATGAAGCCCGGCCACAGCAGGTTCTGGTGGTCCATGTTGGCCAGCATGGGCGTGGTGATTTCACGCGCATACCATAGGGCGCCAAAGAAGGCGCTGAAGAACATCACTTCCGAGAAGATGAACCACGCCATGCTCCAGCGGTAGGCGTGGTCGACACGCTTGCTGTTCAGGCCGTCTTCCGATTCGCGGATCGCCTCGCTGAACCACAGGTACAGCGAGATGAAAAGCCCCACCACGCCCACGAGAAACATCCAGTGTCCCGGGAACATGTTGTTGATCCAGAACGCCGCGCCCAGGAACATCAGCAACAGCGACAGGCTGGTTCTGATGGGGTGGGGCGAGTTGCCCGGAACGTAATAGTAGGGCGCTTTACCGCCGGTATCCGCGTGAGTTGCGCTCATGGTGGGTCTCCTACAAATGTTCTTTTATTCGGTATCAGGTGAGGTAGCCGATGAACCATCGGGCGGCGGCAACCAGCAGAATCACGAAGAGTGCCGTTGCCCCCAGCCCTGCCAGGATCAGGTGCAGGGGGTTAAGGCGACTGAAGTCTTCCTGGTAGCCCCTGCCCTTGCGTATTCCCAGCATGCCCCAAGCCACCGCGCGGATGGTCTGGAGGAAGGAGTAACTACGCGGTTCATCATCATTGTTGCGTTGGGTCATTCATCAGCTCGCGGACGCAATGCTCCAGACTGTCCAGGCGATCACGCCCACGACAAAAATAACCAGGCCCAGAGCGGTGTTGCGATTCTTGCGTCGTTGTTCGGGTGTCATGGCTTATTTCACGACCGGCGGGGTCTCGAACGTATGGAACGGCGCGGGCGACGGCACGGACCATTCCAGACCGGTGGCGCCTTCCCAAGGCTTGGCCGGTGCCGGCGTACCGATCTTGCGCGCCGCCTTGATGACCAGCGCCAGGAAGATCAGCTGCGACAGGCCGAACCAGAACGCGCCGATGGTGGCGATCATGTTGAAGTCGGTGAACTGTGCGGCGTAGTCGGCATAGCGGCGGGGCATGCCGGCCAGACCCAGGAAGTGCATCGGGAAGAACGTGATGTTGAAGGAGATCATGCTCGACCAGAAGTGCCACTTGCCCAGCCGCTCGTCGTACATCACGCCTGTCCATTTGGGCAGCCAGTAGTAGGCACCCGCATACATGCCGAAGAGCGAACCGGCGACCATCACGTAGTGGAAGTGCGCAATCACGTAGTAGGTGTCATGAACCTGGATGTCGACCGGTGCCACTGACAGAATCAGCCCCTTGAAGCCGCCGATGGTGAACACGAAGATGAAGCCGATCGCGAACAGCATGGGCGTTTCAAAGGTGAGCGAGCCGCGCCACATCGTGGCCACCCAGTTGAAGACCTTCACGCCCGTGGGAATGGAGATCAGCATGGTGGCGTACATGAAGTACAGCTGGCTGGTGGCGCTCATGCCCGTGGCGAACATGTGGTGTGCCCACACCAGGAACGAAAGAATGGCGATGGCGGCCGTGGCGTACACCATGGAGGCGTAGCCGAACAGCGGCTTGCGGGAGAAGGCCGGCACCACGGAGGAGATGATGCCGAAGGCCGGCAGAATCATCACGTAGACCTCGGGGTGACCGAAGAACCAGAAGATGTGTTGATACAGCACCGGATCGCCGCCGGCGGCCGCGTTGAAGAAGGCGGTGCCGAAGTGACGGTCGGTGAGCAGCATGGTGACCGCAGCAGCCAGCACGGGCATGATCGCCAGCAGCAGGTAGGCGGTGATCAGCCAGGTCCAGCAGAACAGCGGCATCTTGAACAGGGTCATGCCCGGTGCGCGCATGTTCAGGACAGTGACGATGATGTTGATCGCACCCATGATCGACGAGGCACCCAGGATGTGCACCGCGAAGATGGTGAAATCCATGCCCGGGCCCATTTGCAGCGACAGCGGGGCGTACATGGTCCAGCCCGCAGCGTTGGCACCACCCGGCACGAAGAACGACACGGTGAAGAGGATCGCACCGATGGGCAGCAGCCAGAAGCTGAAGTTGTTCATGCGGGCGAAGGCCATGTCGGATGCACCGATCTGCAGCGGAATCATCCAGTTCGCGAACCCCACGAAGGCCGGCATGATCGAACCGAAGATCATGATGAGGCCGTGCATGGTGGTGAACTGATTGAACAGTTCCGGCTGGAAGAACTGCAGCCCCGGCATGAACAGCTCGGTGCGCAGCAGCAGGGCCAGCACCCCGCCCTCCAGCAGCATGGCAAAAGAGAAGACAAGGTACATGGTACCGATGTCTTTGTGGTTGGTGGCGAACACCCAGCGACGCCAGCCCTTTTCGGGGCCGTGGTGCGCGTGGTCGTGATCGTGATCGTGGGTGGTCGGTGGAACGTGACCGGCGGTAACGCTGCTCATGCTTGGCTCCTTCCTGCGGGCCCGCACCCGTTCTGGGTAGGCGGGCCGTATTCTGATGATCTGGCTGCGATGCTCCGTGCGCGTTTAGCGCAGGGCCGTAACGTCGGAGGGTTGGACGACCGGGTCGGGACCCTTGCCGTTATGGCCCCACGCCTGCCGCGTGTAGGTGGTGACCGCTGCGATTTCGACATCGTTGAGCAGGTCGCGGAACGGCGCCATTGCCGTGCCCGGGCGGCCATTCAGGATGATTTCGATCTGCTCCTTCATGGGGGCAAGGACGGTTTTGTCGTTGCCGGCCAGCGCGGGGAAGGTGGGCGGCATGCCCTGGCCATTGGCCTGGTGGCAGGCAATGCAGTTGGCGGCGTACACCTTCTGGCCACGTTCGATCAGATCGGCCAGTTCATAGGTTTTGGTGGGGTCGTCGGCGGCAGCCTGCATGGCCTGGCGCTGTTCGTTGGCCCAGTTTTCGTAGTCGGCCTGTTCCATGACCTCGACCACGATCGGCATGAAGGCGTGATCCTTGCCACAGAGCTCGGCACACTGACCACGATAGATGCCGGCTTTCTCGGCGCGGAACCAGGTGTCGCGCAGAACGCCGGGCATGGCGTCTTGCTTGACGCCGAAATCGGGAACCATCCAGGAGTGGATCACGTCGTTGGCCGTAAGCACGACGCGCACCTTCTTGTTGACCGGCACCACCATGTGGCGGTCGGTTTCGATCAGGTAGGTGTTGGACTTGGGCGCGGTGCCGTCGATCTGGTCGCGTGGTGTGGAAAGATTGGCCAGGAACTTGACGCCCTGTGCCGGGCCGTCGAGGTATTCATAGCCCCCCTTCCACTGATAACCCGTGACCAGGACCGTGAGGTCGGCGCTGGTGGTGTCTTTCATGGCCACCACGGCGCGCGTGGCCGGAACGGCCATGGCAATGATGATGAGGAAAGGAATGACGGTCCAGGCGATTTCGACGCCGACGTGTTCGTGAAACTTGGCGGGAACGGCGCCCTTGGACTTTCGGTGCATCAGGATGGAATAGAACATCACCCCAAATACGCCGATGAAGATCAATGCACAGATCACCAGCAGCAGCCAGTGCAGATCCGAGATCTCTCGGGATATCTGTGTGACGCCACGGGTGAGGTTAAGCTGATTGACCCCTGGCCCTCCGGGCATGTCTTCTATCTGGGCAAATGCGACGCTGGAAAAAAATAGCGCGCATATCCCCAAAACCCCCTTTTCCTTCATCATGCTGACCCCTGGTTGCAACGTGCTGTGTCAATTTTTTGATTTTGGTCAACAGAACTGACCAAAAACCTTGGCCTTGCACTGGATTGTCGGATGGCAGGCTTTACAATGCGTTAGCGGTGGCTAAGTGCCTGCTCTCTATTTGTCACTTCCGGGGGGATTATAGCCACAATGCCGGCCGTTTGAAGCCATGCCACTTGTAGCAGCAGGGTAAGCACGGTGCGCATCGCGCCCGCTTCCGGCCTCGCGATCCGCCTCTTTTCTCCCCCGCTTTTCCCACCGTTTCTCTCTGCGCAGCCCCCTCTCGTCTGCCGTGTATCCGGGTCGTCATTCCACTACAATGGCCCGATGAATTCCCGCCAAATTTCCGACCTGCTCGATGTTGTACTTTCGCGGCAGGAATCGCTCATTCCCAGTATTCAGCATTTGCCCCCTCCCGGTTCGCGGCCACTCGCGCTGGCGGGGCGGGTCGCCGGCTGGATCACGCCGCGCGCCACCGCGTGCGTC
Organism: Pseudomonadota bacterium; assembly: GCA_023437255.1. Taxonomy (GTDB): domain Bacteria; phylum Pseudomonadota; class Gammaproteobacteria; order Burkholderiales; family Burkholderiaceae_B; genus Yanghanlia. Next base: position 8,813 of record JAEZGR010000118.1, read on the forward strand.
GAGCGCATGCCCGGCGTGCGCGTCACCGACGAAGCGGTCTATGTCACCGCCGTGCCCCGCCAGCGCCTCACGCTCGATGTGCTCATGGCCGAGATGGCCCGGGTTTTGAACGAGAATGGCTGCCTGCGCGGCTGGCGCGGTGAACTGCTCGATGTCTATGGCGAAGGTCGCCGGCTCTGCGTGCTCGAACGTGCCGCCATGCGGCCGCTGGGCCTGCTCACCAAGGCCGTGCATCTGAATGCCTGGTCGGCCGACGGCGGCATGTGGATCGCGCGGCGGTCGCTCACCAAGCCCACCGATCCGGGCAAGTGGGACACACTGGTCGGCGGGCTCGTGGGTTCTTCCGAACCGCTGGACACCTCGCTGGTGCGCGAATCCTTCGAAGAGGCCGGTCTGCAACCCGGCGATCTGCGCGAACGGTCGCCCCTGCGGGTGATCCTGCGCATGCACCGGCGGCTGCCCGAGGGCTATCAGGTCGAAGATGTGCTGGTCAGCGACTGTGTGCTGCCCGACGGCGTGACCCCCGTGAACCAAGACGGCGAAGTCAGCGAGATCCGGCTGGCCGGCGTCGAAGAAGTGGTGTCGATGCTCGAAGCCGACGCATTCACACACGAGGCCGAAGCCTGCATACTAGAGAGTCTTGCGCAGCGCCTGGGGGCTGCCCGGGCCTGAAATCACGCCATATTCCTTCGCACATACCTCGCCTTCGGAGACGCAGATGAACAAGAATCCCTTTGTGCTTCCCGGTTTCGGGCAAAGCGGTCAGCTGGGTCAGAATCCCATTCTCGCCAGCATGGAAATGATGCGTCAGGCCTGGGAAGGCCTGGCTTCCGCGGGCGGTATGGAAAGCGCGCAGCTCAATCCCATGGTCTCTCTTGAAGAGATGGACAAGCGCATCTCCGACCTGCGCGCGGTCGAAAACTGGCTGCGCATGAACTTGTCGATGCTCAGCAGCACCATTCAGGGGCTCGAGGTGCAGCGCGCCACCGTCGCCACACTGAAGACCTTTGTCGACAACGGCATGGCCTCCATGGCGCAGGCCGGGGCGCAGGCGGGCGGCAAGGCAGGCCCGCCGCCCACCGAAAGCACCGATTCAGAATCCCGCCCGCGCTCGCCGCTCGAAGAGGCGCTGGGCATGCGGCCGGATGCGCCGCAAGGCTCAGGGCGCTCGCGAGGTGAGCAGGCGACTTCCGGCCGCTCGGGCGCCGACATGGGCAGCAATGCCAGCGCAGCCGAGCCGTCGCCTGCTGCAGCCGAGCCGTCGCCTGCTGCAGCCGAGCCCGACATCGTGGGCGCTGCAGCCTCGGCTGCGCAAGGCTGGTGGAACATGCTGCAGCAGCAATTCCAGACCCTGGCGGCCGCCACCGCCGCCACCGCCGAAGCAACCGCCCAGTCGGCCACCGAGTCCATGGCGCGTGCCGCACGTGACACCGCGGAACAGGTGGTGACGG
>JAEZGR010000165.1 GCA_023437255.1 Pseudomonadota bacterium
CCCACGCCGAACTGGCCGATGAGCTGAGAGTCCTTCTGTTTGTCGCCGGTGAGCTGCGAGAAGAATTCCTTGGTGCCGGAGCGGGCGATGGTGCCCAGATTGGCAATCGCCTCGTCCCGCGACATGCCGATGCCATTGTCGGAGATCGTGAACGTGTGCTGCTCTTTGTCGTAATCGACACGAATGCGCAACTCGGCGTCGCCCTCGTACAGCTCCGGATTGTCGATCGCCTCGAACCGCAGCTTGTCGCAGGCGTCTGATGCGTTCGACACCAGCTCTCGCAGGAAGATCTCGCGGTTGCTGTAAAGCGAGTGGATCATCAAGTGCAACAGTTGCTTGACCTCCGCCTGGAAGCCCAGGGTTTCGGAAGTGACGGGTGTCTCGGATTGACTCATGTTCGGACCGTGCGTAAAGGATTTGAGCGTTGATCTTGCAGGGGTTTGTCGCTGTCGACAGCCCCACGTATCGGGCGTATATTGGGGCGGCATGCACGATTTCAACCCCGCCAAATCGGCACGAGCTGTAGAACAGCGCGCTGTCACTCAGGGGAAAGCGCGGACACAACAAGGAGGCACACAATGCAGCCAGACGTCCTGTTGCGGGTTTTAAAAGGTGTAAGTTGGGTCGTCATTGCGTTGATGCTCTTGGGCATCGCCTACGCAATGATCACGTCCGTTCGCTACTGGGCCGGCATCGGCGTGTAGGAGAACGTGATGAACAAACGTCAGACCCGGCTGTTTGCCATCGTGTCGACGGCCTTGGCAAGCCTGCTCTTCCTGGTCCTCACCGTCGACAGCCACCGCCAGTTCCCCACCCTCACCAACGCCGACACCATCACCGAAGAAGTCGTGCGCGGCCAGAACGTCTGGCACGACTACAACTGCATCAACTGCCACACCATTCTCGGCGAAGGCGCCTACTACGCGCCCGATCTCACCAAGATCACCCAGTTGCGGGGCGCGCCCTACCTCACCGCCTTCATGAAAGACCCGTCGCAGTTCTACGACGAGCAGAAGCACCGGCGACTCATGCCGAACCTGGGCATGAGCGACCAGGAAATCAGCGACGTGATCGCCTTCATGGACTGGGTAAGTCGCATCGACAACCAGGGCTGGCCTCCGCGGCCCATCCTGGTGGCCGGCAGCTCCATTCCCGGAGCCGACCTCAGCCTCGCCCAGCAACAGGTCGAAGGCCAGGGTGTGGCCACCGGCCTGCCGCCCGGCGCACGCCCCGTGGCACCCGACAACGCCCCTATCGCACAGGGTGAAGCCCTCTTCCGCACGGCCGTGCCCACCTGCCAGGCCTGTCACAGTGTCGCGGCGGGCGTGAATCTGGCGGGGCCGTCGCTCGCCGGGTTGGCCACCTTCTTCGAGAAGATCAAGGCGTCTGGCGAATACGAAGGCAAGGCCACCACACCAGAAGAGTTCGTACGTGAATCCATTGTGGAGCCCAGCGCATGGCTGCACCCCGGGCCCATGTATTCGGCCGGCGGCGTTTCGTTCATGCCGCCCAACTACGGCGAAGACCTGAGCGATGAACAGATCGACCAGCTTGTCGCCTATCTGTTGTCATTCAACTGAAGGGGCCCGCCATGCGATACAAATCACAATCCGTCGCCTACTGGTACTTTGCACTGGCCATGATCCTGTTCGGCCTGCAGCTCGTGTTCGGGCTGCTCTCGGCCGCCAAGTATCTGGGGCCCGATCCGCTGCTCAACCTGATGCCGTTCGACGTCACCAAGACCATCCATACCAACCTGCTGATCGTATGGGTGATCACCGGCTTCATGGGCGCGACCTACTGGATCGTCTCAGACGAATCGCGTACCGAACTCTACAGCGTCAAGCTGGCCTATATCCAGCTGATCATCTGGGCGATCATGGGCGTCACCGCCGTCATCGGCTACCTGTTCGGTTACGGCACGGGCAACAAGCTGCTCGAGCAGCCGCTGCCGCACAAGCTGGCCATCGTGGTGTGCATGCTCATCTTCCTATACAACATCGGCATGACCATCAAGCGGTCGGGGCGGTTCACCACCACCGAAGGCGTGCTGCTGCTGGGTTTGGCCAGCTCGGCGGTGCTGTACCTGCCTGCCCTGCTGCACTATCAGAACTACGTCGTGTCGATCTACTACCGCTGGTGGACCATTCACCTGTGGGTCGAAGGCGTGTGGGAGATGATCCAGGGCTCCTTCCTTGCCTACCTGCTCATCCGCCTGTCGGGTGCCGACCGCGAGATTCTGGAAAAGTGGCTGTACGTGATCGTGGGGCTGGTCTTCATTGCGGGCATCCTGGGCACCGCACACCATTACTACTGGGTCGGAGTACCCACCTACTGGCTGCCCCTGGGCGGCATCTTCAGTGCTCTTGAACCGGTGGCCCTGGTCGGCATGGCCATGTACGCCTACTTCTCGATCCGGCGCAGCGGTATCCGCCACCCCAACGTGCTGGCGCTGCACTGGACCGTCGGCAGCGCCCTGTTCACGCTCTTCGGGGCGGGCTTGCTGGGCCTGGCACACACCTTCCCGGCCATCAACAAATGGACCCACGGCACATTGATCACCGCCATGCATGGCCACGCTGCCTTCTACGGGGCCTACGCCATGATCGTGATGGCGGTCATCAGCTACGCCCTGCCCACCATGACCCGCAACCGGCGCATCGAGGGCAGCTCGGTGGGCTATTGGGCCTTCTGGCTGCAGATGGCCGGCATGTTCGGCATGACCCTCTCGTTCGCCACCGCGGGCATCGGCCAGGTCTACCTCGAACGCGTGCTGGGTATCGGCTACCTCGATGTACAGCTCAAGATACAGATTCACTTCATCATGCTGGTGATCACGGCCTCGCTGTTCGCGGTCGGGGTGCTGCTGTTCATCTACGACATCATCCGGCACGCGCCGCGGTTTGAACCGGTCGATGAAGAAGAACTGTTCCCCGATGCAGCGCCCCCGCGCGGCCCGCGCACGTCCGACCCCACTCGCCCCGTAACGGCACGTGAAGGAAGACTGCATGAACAGACCGGCTGAACTCCATGAACTGCAGCATGGCGACGGGCTGCACGGGCCGCCCGTCGACGAGCCCTTCTACCTGCCTACACGCGACGAAGTGGCACTCTTCGAAGAATGCCATCGCAACCAGCTGGCCGTCATGCTGAAGGGGCCCACAGGCTGTGGCAAGACACGCTTTGTGGAGCACATGGCCTGGCGGCTGCAACGCCCGCTGGTCACCGTATCGTGCCACGACGACCTGAGCGCCAGCGACCTCGTGGGCCGCTACCTGATCCGGCACGACAGCGTGCAGTGGCAAGATGGCCCGCTCACCACCGCCGTGCGCGGGGGCGCAATCTGCTATCTCGACGAAATCGTGGAAGCGCGCCAGGACACGATCGTGGTGCTGCACTCCCTAACCGACCACCGCCGCACGCTCACCATCGACAAAACGGGCGAAGTGCTTGAAGCCGCGCCCGGCTTTCAGATGGTGATTTCCTATAACCCCGGCTATCAGCGCATGCTGAAAGACCTCAAGCCCAGCACCCGCCAGCGCTTCGTGGCTCTGGACTTCGACTTCCCCGAACCCGAACGCGAAGTGGGTATCGTGATGCGCGAAGGCGGCATTGGCCGGGCCGAGGCCGAGACCCTGGTCGCGCTGGCGGGCAAGCTGCGCGGCTTCCAGGATCGGGGGCTGGCAGAAGCCCCCAGCACGCGCTTGCTGGTGGCCACGGCCCGCCTGATGACGCGCGGAATCGACACGAAGCGTGCCTGCCAGGTGGCGCTCGTGTCGCCCCTGACAGACGACGCAGGTCTGCTCGACGCCATGAACGACCTGCTCGACCTCACCTTCGCCTGACCGCGGCCCCCCGACATGGCTGAAGCCGAAGACGTCGTCAACGATGTTGCCCGCCACGCCGCGATCCACATCCGCAGGCTCTGGCTGCGGCACCGTGCCGGGCATGCGGGCCCACCACCCCTCACCCTGCCCGAGGTGCGTCAGCGCATCGATCTGCTGATCTACGCCGTACACGGATTCAGCCTGCCGATACGCACGGCGCAGGTGCCTGCGCCCCCCACCTTGCTGACGCGGCTGTTCCGTCGCCATGACGTGCGGCAATCGGGCCTGGCGATTCCTTGCACAGACGGCCACTCGCTATGGCTGCCCATGGAACTCGTGTCGCCATCGGGTTCAGAAGGCTATCGGCAGACCGCCGCCGAATTGTTCCGCACCGTCGCCCTGCAGCAAAGCTGCCGGATTCTGCGCGGCAGCGCCGAACACATCGCATCGGCCCCCTGCCCCAGAACCCGCGCCATGTACCTGGTGCTGGAAGCCCAGGCCAGCGACGAACGCCTGCTGCATGAGCTGCCTGGCATGGCAGGTTCAATCAACCGGCTACGGCGCTGGGCGCTAAGTTTGCGCCCAGCTGTCACGGCCGTGCCCGCCGCAAGCCGCTTCCTGGAGTCAATGGTGCAGCGAATCTTGCGGACCCCCGTGGGCGAACACGTTCCAGAGCTGCGTTGGCCGGTGGATGCCGAACCGCATGAATCCATGGAGGTGGCCGCCTCGCTGGTGCGCGAACTGGGTGGCGATTCCGGCGCGCGCCTGCCGCATGGCCAGGCCCTTTTCAGGGATGCCTGGACGGGCGAGCTGCTGCCGCCGCCCGTACTTGGTGGCATCGGAGAAAGTGGCCCCGCCGGTAGCGGCCTGGAGGGGCTGGAGCCTGCTGCACGCAGCGCGCGCCTGCCACGCAGCCCCGACCAGCGGCAACTCGACAAAGACGATGACAGAAAGGAGGAAGGCACCTGGATGATCCAAAGCGCCGACCCCCTGGAGAAGGCGGAAGACCCGAATGGCAACCAGCGGCCGACTGATCGCGACGATGAGACTCCTAGCGAAGAGTTTGCCGATGCCCTTTCGGAACTGCCGGAAGCGCGGCTGGTGCGCACGCCCACCCCGGCCAAAGAAGTGCTGTTGTCAGACGACCCTGTTGATCGCACCGGCCCGCCGCTTGCGGAAACTGCGTTCAATGAGGAAAAGACGCTTCACTACCCTGAATGGGACTACCGCATCAACGCCTACCACCACCCGGGCGTGACCGTGCACCTGCTGCCTACCGCCCACGGGCCTGAAGCCTGGGTGGAAAAGACACTGAACCGTTATCGCAGCATGCTCGACACCATACGCCGCCGCTTCGAGATGCTGCAGGCCGAACGCGTATGGCTGCGTCGCCGGCTGGATGGGGACGAAGTTGACATCGATGCCTGGACCGAGGCACGGGCGGACGCCCGCGCAGGGCTGCCCATGCCGGATGCCCTATACCGCCAACAACGCCGCCAGCGCCGAAACATCGCGATCGTGTTGCTGGTGGATGTGAGTGGGTCAACCGACTCTTATCTGGGCCACAGCCGCCGAATCATCGATGTGGAACGTGAAGCCCTGCTGCTGGTGGCCATCGCCCTGCAGCACATGGGCGAACCCTATGCCATTCAGGCGTTTTCGGGAGACGGGCCCAACGGCGTGACCGTGAGCACCTTGAAGCGCTTCAGCGAAGCCCATAGCCGCGAAGTGGCGCTGCGTATCGCATCGCTGGAACCGCAGCATTACACCCGTACGGGTGCAGCACTGCGGCATGCCACGAGCGAGTTGATGCGCGAGCCCGCCGAGCATCGGCTGCTGCTGTTGCTGTCTGACGGTAAGCCTAACGACGCCGATGTTTATGAGGGGCGCTATGGCGTGGAGGATACCCGCCGCGCTGTGGAGGAAGCGAAGGTGCAGGGCGTGAACCCCTTCTGCCTGACCATCGACCGCCAGGCGGCGGCCTACTTGCCCAAGATATTCGGGGCCGGGCAATATGCGCTGTTGAGCCGGCCTGCGGAATTGCCAACGGTGCTGCTGGATTGGATGCGACGTCTGGTGGCACGCGGCTGAGCTCGTGTATAATTGCCGACTTCCTGCCGTGTGTTGCACTCTGCAATGCATACCCCCGCCCGGGTGGTGAAATTGGTAGACGCAGGGGACTCAAAATCCCCCGCCGCAAGGCGTGCCGGTTCGATTCCGGCCCCGGGCACCACTCTGAGAATACCGGATAGGCAAACAAACCCAAAATGGGCTCTACCCCGTAATCGGGGGATGGGCATTCACTAGACACGGTTGACCACACCGTTCCAACCGCACTGAGCCAAGACCCTCATGCGGTAATTCTCAAAGTTTCTGAACCCATACGCACGGCGTGAGAGCATTTCCATTTTAGTGTGGAAGCCCTCGGTGATGCCGTTGGATTTGGTGAAGCGCCACATCCTCACGATGGGCTCTAGCCAAGATCTCAAGGTCTGCGCCAAGGCCCGAGCCGGACTCTGCTCAAACTGCTCGATCAACGCCAGGAACTGCGGCATCATCTTCTGAGCCCGCTTTCTTTTCAGGCTCTTCATCACCAGAAATCCATTCAACTGCTGCTTGGCGAAGTACAGTGCCCGAAGCACGGGTTCTTGAGCCAAATATTGATGCAGATTTTCCTTCTGTACGGCACTGAGTTTCCAGTGATGACGGCGCATCAGACTCAGCAGCCCACGGTTCTTGCGGCCTTCAGGGTCATACTGCTGCCACAGCTTCAGGAAGTGCTGGTTTACCAAGCGCACAACATGGAAGCGGTCAGCAACGATCATGGCATTGGGGAAGTACTGCTGAGCGATCCGCCGATACGTCTCAGACAGATCCATCACAATGACCCGCACATTCTCCTTGCCCGGCAAGCGCCTCAGGTAACTGCGCAAGCTCGCCT
>JAEZGR010000256.1 GCA_023437255.1 Pseudomonadota bacterium
CTGTTCGGCCGCGGCGTGGACTGGCCTGTCAGTTACGCAGAGCTTGAACCCTATTACCTGCACGCCGAGCATGAACTGGGTGTCGCAGGCGATGCCGAACACGATCTCGGTTCGCCGCGTAGCGGCCCGTTTGCGCTTCCGCCCATCCCGCAGACCTTCGTGGACCTGAGTCTGGAAAAGGCCCTCGCCGGCACGCGTTTCGAGGTGCGCGCAACACCCCAGGCCCGAAACTCGGTCGTACACGACCAGCGCCCTCCCTGTTGCGGCAGCTCGAGCTGCATCCCTGTGTGCCCCATTCAGGCCAAGTACGATGCAACCGTGCACCTCAAGAAAGCCCAGGCGGCAGGCGCCCGGCTTCTTGACCAAAGCACGGTCGTACAGCTGATCCCCGACGCACAGGGCCGGATCACGAGTGCCCGCTTTCGCCATTGGGACCAGTCCGAAGGCGAAGTGCAGGCCACCGTCTTTGTGCTGGCGTGCCACGCGATCGAGACGCCGCGTCTGTTGCTGGCTTCAAGGTCGGGGGCGTGGCCGGACGGCCTCGCCAACCGCTCGGGTCAGGTGGGGCGCAATCTGATGGATCACCCCATACAGCTTTCGTGGGCGCTCACCCGCGACCCGGTCTACCCCTATCGTGGTCCGATCTCGACCTCAGGCATCGAGAACCTGCGCGACGGCGCATTCCGCCGAGAGCGCAGCGCTTACCGCATCGAAATCGGTAACGAAGGATGGAACTGGCCGACCGGCGCCCCGCTGAGCCTGGCCGCCGACCTGGCCGGGCGGGGACTCAACGCAGCCCAAATGAATGAGGCGCTGGCTCGGGAGACCGCCCGCCATATTCGCCTGGGGGCACTCACCGAACAACTGCCGGAGGCCGAGAACCGCGTCACACTGGATCCCTCAAAGAAAGACGTCTATGGCGTGCCGCTGCCGCACATTCAATACCGCGTCGATGACTACACGCACCGCGGCATGGAACAGGCGCGCCACGACCACCAGGAAATCTTCACGCATCTGCATGCCACCGAGATCCAGCATGCACCAGAGTTCTTTGGTGCGGGCCACATCATGGGCACCTGTCGCATGGGCACCGACGCTCAGCAGGCCGTCGTGGATGCCCAGCTGTGCAGCCACGACCATGACAACCTATATATCCTGGGTTCCAGCGTATTCCCCACGGGCGGTACCGCCAACCCGACGCTCACGATTGCCGCCCTGAGCCTCAGAGCCGCGGCGGCGATCGCACAACGGGCGGGCGGCGGCCTGCAGCAATCCCGGGCGTCTGCCTGAAAAACACATCGGCCGCCCATGGGCGGCCGATGATACTTACCGCACTGCTACATTCACTGCGCGACGGCGCTTGCAGTGCGCATTACGTTTACTGCAACGTACGCTCGAAGACGAACTTGTCGTCCTGCCAATCCACCGGCACGACATCCTTTTCGCCAAAGGTGCCATCGAGCACCAACCGCGCGATCGGGTTCTCGATATTCTGCTGGATCGCCCGCTTGAGCGGTCGGGCGCCGAATACCGGGTCAAACCCTGCCCTGGCCAACTGCGCCACAGCTTCGTCGGTCACCTCCAGACGCATGTCGCGCTGCGCCAGGCGATCGGCCAGACGCTGCAGCTGCAGGCGTGCAATCGACTCGATATGCTTCGCATCCAGCGCATGGAACACTACCACCTCGTCGATCCGGTTCAGGAATTCCGGGCGGAAACTCTGCTTGAGTTCAGCCCAGACCACTTCCTTCACCACCTCGTAAGGTTGACCGGCCATGCTCTGAATGTGCTGTGAGCCGAGGTTCGAGGTCATGATGATGACCGTATTGCGGAAGTCGACGGTACGACCCTGGCCATCGGTCAGACGCCCATCGTCGAGTACCTGCAGCAACACGTTGAATACATCCGGGTGGGCTTTCTCGATTTCGTCGAGCAGCACCACGCTGTAGGGCTTGCGCCTCACCGCCTCGGTCAGGTAGCCCCCTTCTTCGTAGCCCACATAGCCCGGAGGCGCACCGATGAGTCGCGCCACCGAATGCTTTTCCATGAACTCGCTCATGTCGATGCGGATCAGGTGCTCCTCGGAATCGAAGAGAAAGCCTGCCAGCGCCTTGGTGAGCTCGGTCTTGCCGACCCCCGTGGGGCCCAGAAAGAGGAAGGAACCATACGGGCGGGCCGGATCCGACAGGCCTGCGCGCGAACGGCGGATGGCGTCGGCCACCAGAGACACGGCTTCGTCCTGACCTACCACCCGTTTGTGCAGATGGGACTCCATGTCGAGCAACTTCTGGCGCTCGCCCTGCATCATCTTGGCGACAGGAATACCTGTGGCACGCGATACGACTTCGGCGATTTCTTCGGCGCCCACCTCGGTGCGCAGCAATCGGGGCTTGCTGCCCTCTTCCTGCTTGCCCGTTTCAGCCGCCTTCAGCCGGCTCTCGAGCTCGGGCAGGCGTCCGTACTGCAGCTCTGCGAGCTTGTCGAACTGACCCTTGCGCTGCAGTTCTGCCATCTCGGCTCGCAGACGCTCGATTTCTTCCTTGATTGACTGCGAGCCCTGCACGGCGGCCTTTTCCGCCTTCCAGATCTCTTCGTAATCGTTGTACTCGCGCTGCAACTTGACCAGCTCTTCCTCGATGGCCTGGAGCCGGCGCTGCGACGCTTCGTCGGTATCGCGCTTGACGGCCTCCCGTTCGATCTTGAGCTGGATGATGCGGCGATCGAGCTTGTCCATGACTTCCGGCTTGGAGTCGATCTCCATACGGATACGCGCGGCCGCCTCGTCGATGAGGTCGATGGCCTTGTCGGGAAGGAAGCGGTCGGTGATGTAGCGATGCGAGAGCTCCGCCGCCGCGACGATCGCCGGGTCGGTGATGGCAACCCCGTGGTGCAGCTCGTAGCGTTCCTGCAGACCACGCAGAATCGCGATCGTCGACTCCACGTCGGGCTCTGCCACGAGGACCTTCTGGAAGCGTCGCTCCAGCGCCGCGTCTTTCTCAATGTACTTGCGGTATTCGTCGAGCGTGGTGGCACCGATGCAATGCAATTCACCGCGCGAGAGCGCCGGCTTGAGCATGTTGCCCGCGTCGATGGCACCCTCGGCCTTGCCCGCCCCCACCATCGTGTGCAGCTCGTCGATAAAGACGATCGTGTTGCCGTCGTCCTGAGCGAGCTCCTTCAGTACCGCCTTGAGCCGCTCCTCGAACTCGCCACGATACTTGGCACCGGCCAGAAGTGCCGCCATATCGAGTGACAGCACACGGCGGCCCTTCAGAGGCTCGGGCACCTCGTTGTTGACAATGCGCTGCGCCAGCCCTTCGACGATCGCGGGCTTGCCCACGCCGGGTTCACCGATGAGCACGGGGTTGTTCTTGGTACGGCGCTGCAGGATCTGAATGGCGCGGCGGATTTCATCGTCGCGGCCGATCACCGGGGCGAGCTTGCCCTGACGGGCGCGCTCCGTCACGTCGGTGGTGTACTTCTCAAGTGCCTGACGGTTCTGTTCGTCGGCCGGATCGGTCACGGCC
>JAEZGR010000232.1 GCA_023437255.1 Pseudomonadota bacterium
GGCTGGCGCTGGTCGATATTCGCACCGTTAACGCAGACCCCGCAGACAAACAGCCCGACACCCCCACGCACCAGACCGACGCCGTTACAGCTTCAAGTGACGCCTGCCGAGACTTCGACGGGCCTCACACATCGGAGCCCCCTCTGATTGTCGTGTCAACACAGGAAGGCGGCATCACCGCGCACTGGTTCGCGGCAATCAGCTCGGGAGCTCACGACAGTGACGACAGAGCCAGCATACAGAGCGCGCTGGAGCAACGCACCGTTGTGATGGACCTCATCCGCAGCCTGCGTCAGGCGGCAAAGCCCTTGGGTGTCACGGAGCCCGAAACCACGCCCGCAGTACCCGACGTTGAAGATCTCGTGCGGCTGGGCCTCACGCAGCGCCAGGCCGAAGTGCTTGCCAGTCTTGCGGAAGGGCTCACCAACAAGGAAATCGCGCGCCGTCTGCACGTATCCGAGTGGACAGTGCGACACCATGTCAGCGCCATCCTTGAGCGACTGGAAGTCAGCAACAGGGGGCGCGCCGCACTGTTCGCGCGTCGCCTGAACACGCTCTGACGCCATTTCCGGATCTTGCCGGCCGTCGCCGGATGACATGAGTGCGCTCAGCTTGGGTGGGAAGCCTGCTGCACCAGCCGGCCGGCCTGCAGATAGGGTTCCAGCCTGAATCGAGGCACCTGAATAAGGCCGCATCCGGCCAGTGCCGCACTCGTATAACACTCCGCGTCACTCACGCAAATGATTTCCGGCATGTTCGCCAAGCGCCTGACGACCAGCGATGAGTCGCGCGGGTGCCCCGCGCGCACCACGCAATCAATACCTTCCTTGATGAGATCGACCAGCCTGTCGCCACTGCTGATGACGAGATCGACGCGGGGATAGCGCGCACGGAATTCCGCAATGCGCGGAAGGATGATGTTGGTGGCATGCAGGTCTTGCGCGCCAACGGCGGTTTCGCCTGAAAGGAGTCGCTCTCTCGTTCTTCACCCGTCGGCTGAACCTCAGGCAGGGCGTAGTGAGCCTCGTTTGCGTTCAGGCGGGCGTCGTGCTGGGCATTGCAGCCGCCGCTACGCGCTGGGTCCGACCTGGCCCTGGATAGATCGGGGGATCGAGTTTCCGGTAGTGATGGGATTTCTGGCTTTGTATATGGCCGCCCGAGGCGGCGGCCGGTTCTCGGTCGACGAGAAGCTCAGGCTGTCGGTATGAAAAGCGGCATGCCCTGCGCTGTTCCCGTCCATCAAGCTGGTAAGCTTGCATTTCGCAACGCTCAGTTCAGGAGACTCAACAGTGAAACTGTTTCATTCGCCCGCTTCGCCGTATGTTCGCAAGGTGATGGTTGCCGCCTGGGAGCGCGGTGTTCAAGACCAGATTGAATTGCTGCCCGCGGCCGCCGCACCGGTCAAACGCGATTTGAGCGTCGTTGCGGTCAACTCGTCGGGCAAGGTGCCGTGCGGCATTCTGGAAAATGGTCAGCCGCTCTTCGACAGCCGCGTGATCTCGCAGTATGTGGATTCATTGGCCGGTGCCGAGGGCACGCTCTACCCCGCAGAACGGCGCTTCGAGATTCTGACCCTCGAAGCACTCGGCGATGCGATTCTGGATGCCTGCCTGCTGTGCCGCTATGAAAGCGTGACGCGCCCCAAGGAGCTCTACTGGGCAGACTGGTACAACGCACAAATGGAAAAGGTCGACTCCGGGCTGAATGACCTCGAAACCAAGTGGTTCGAGGTGCTGACTTCCGGCGGCTTCCACGCCGGCGCCATTGCCGCTGCCTGCTGCCTGGGTTATCTCGATTTTCGTTTCACCGACAAGGATTGGCGCACGGCGCACCCGAAACTGGCAGCTTGGTTTGCCGAGGTTTCGGAACGCCCCTCGATGAAGGAAACCTTCCCGAAGGGCTGAATGGAGTGCGGCGCCCGCTCCGGAATCACCACCAAAGGAGGCCTATGGAGCAAGCCCTCCTTTGGACAGCGTGACCTTCAGTGCTTCCAGGTTCAAGGGCGTCACGTGAATGACACCCTTGCCCGGTACGTCGATTTCCGCAATCATGAACAAGGCCAGGGCCGTCACAAAGGGGACGACCAGCAGCCATCCCGGACCGTCTGCGCGCGTGGTGTAGCCGATCAGGAAGTTGGAGCATACGCCAAACACAATCAGGATCAGCCACGCGGCCAGCGGAATCTGGTCATGCCAGCTCGCCATGGTCTTTTGTTGTGAGATGTACAGCTCACCACATGCGTCGACCAGCGACATGGTCAGCTGGTTGGGCGACTGTTTGGCCGCCGCGCTCACAAAATTCCACATCTTGGTCTGAAGCTCGATCGACTGCATGCGCAGCGCCATGCGTTGGTCGTAATCCTCCTCATGGTAGAACGCAATGCGTGCGGCCAGATACTGATGCAGCAGGGCTTCGGCCTGCGCCTGCGCACTGGCCGTGGGCAGCAAATTGGTGCGCTGAAAGGCACTGGCCAGCGCCATGGCTTCATTTTCCTCGGCACTCACCCGCGCGTTGTACCCGCTGATGGCGAAGGACAGCAGAAACCCGATCAACAGACCGAACAGGGTGAGTGTCGCTCCCAGCACGATCTGCAGGCCTTCCTCCTTGGCGGGATCCACCTTCTTCTGACGCCGGGCGACTGCACTGCCGGCCCATGCGGAAAGCGCCAGCACGAAAAAAATGGCCAGCAGCATCTTCATGGATTCAGCATCCACCAGGCTCATCAGTTCAGACATCCCATTCACCCTGTCATCAGTTGTCGCGATTTTAGGGGTCAGTTTCGCTGCCGCAGTTTCATAAAGACGGGCAGGTAGTGCCGATGCGACGCCCTCGCGAAGCTTGCGATATGTCAAGCGTCAAGCGTTCACCTATCAGGCAACATACCCTACAATGATGACAAATGTTTCTGAATACTACGCAAAGAAACATTTAACTGCATTGTTTTGCACACAAGGAGAATCGCCATGGCAGGCATGATGAAAGCCGCTGTATTTGTGGAACCAGGTCGTATCGAGCTGACAGAAAAGAAGATTCCCGATGTGGGGCCCAACGATGCCTTGGTGCGCATCACCACCACCACCATTTGCGGCACCGACGTGCATATCCTTAAAGGTGAATACCCGGTTGCCCCTGGGCTGACCGTGGGCCATGAGCCAGTGGGTGTCATTGAGAAACTGGGTAGCGCAGTTCAGGGCTACCGCGAAGGTCAGCGAGTCATCGCCGGCGCCATCTGCCCGAACTTCAATTCTTATGCAGCGCAAGATGGTGTGGCTTCGCAAGACGGCAGCTATCTGGCTCACTCGGGCAAGTGCGGTTGCCACGGCTACAAAGCCACCGCCGGCTGGCGCTTTGGCAACATGATCGACGGTACCCAGGCAGAGTATGTCCTGGTACCCGATGCTCAGGCCAACCTTGCTCCGATTCCCGACGGCTTGACCGACGAGCAGGTGCTGATGTGTCCGGATATCATGTCCACTGGCTTCAAGGGTGCCGAAAACGCCAACATCAAGTTGGGCGATACCGTGGTGGTGTTTGCCCAGGGCCCCATTGGCCTGTGTGCCACGGCCGGCGCACGGCTGCTTGGCGCCACCACCATCATTGCCGTCGACGGCAACGACCACCGTCTGGGCATCTCCAAAGTAATGGGTGCAGACGTCACCTTGAACTTCCACAACTGCGATGTCGTTGACGAGATCATGAAGCTCACCGGCGGCCGCGGCGTGG
>JAEZGR010000241.1 GCA_023437255.1 Pseudomonadota bacterium
AGAGCGCTACGTTGACATCGTAGAGGTCGCTGGTTCGAATCCAGTACTGCCTACCAAGAATTTTCGTCCCATTGCTGCCAGCAAGTGGCTGTGAGATCCCGAAACCCGCATGGCGCTCGCCTGTGCGGGTTTTTTGTTGCGCGCGCGCAAATGAATTGTGTCCATCTTTTCATCCGATTAAATGCGTGCACGGCAGGTGCTAGCATGAAATATTGCTGCTCACAGCTTGTGTCGTGAGCCGGGAGTTGTTCAGATGGGCATCAAGAGTTTGTTGGATCTCGTTGGCGGGGTCGCCCTGCTGCTGTGGGGGCTGCACATGGTCCACAGCGGAATCGTGCGCGCCTTTGGCCCCAGTATCAGACGCTACCTCGGTGGCGTTCTGCACAAGCGGCTGAATGCCTTTCTGGCCGGCATCGGCGTAACCGCCGTCATTCAGAGCAGTACGGCCACCGCCCTCATGCTGACCTCGTTTGCCGCATCGGGTCTCGTCGCCCTGGTGCCGGCGCTTGCAGTCATGCTGGGTGCAAACGTCGGCACGACACTCATCGTTCAGTTGCTGTCGTTCGACTCGTCGGCCATTGCGCCGGTGCTGCTGATTGCAGGCGTTCTCGCCTTCAAGCGCGGCAATCGCACCAAAGTTCGTGACCTGGGCAGGGCCGCCATCGGGCTTGGACTGATGCTGCTTTCACTGCACAGCCTGCTCGACACCCTGCAGCTGGCCGAGCATGCGCCCGTTGCACGTCAACTCATATCCGCGCTCATCAGCGAACCGCTGATTGCCGTGCTAGTGGGGGCGATCCTGGCGTGGGCAGCGCATTCCAGCGTTGCGATCGTTGTGCTGACGATGTCGCTGGCCGCCGCCGGCCTGGCCACCCCACAGGAAGCGTTTGCGCTGGTGATTGGCGCGAATCTCGGCACTGCGGTGAATCCGCTGCTTGAAGGCTCAGGCAGGCTGAACCCCGCGAACCGCCGCCTCCCGGTGGGCAACCTGATCAATCGTCTGGTCGGCTGCGTGATCTTTCTTCCGCTACTGACGCCGGTCGTCACTCTGCTGACTGCCTTCGATTCGGATCCCGTCAGGCTCACCGCCAACTTCCACATGCTGTTCAACATCGTCATGGCAGTGCCCTTCCTGTTCCTGCTCGGGCCCTTCGCCGCTTTGCTTGAACGATGGCTGCCCGAAGTGAAAGAAACCAATGATGTGTCGGTACCGCGTTACCTCGACGAAAGCGTGACGGAATCACCGGCCATGGCACTGACCTGCGCAACGCGCGAAACGATGCGCATGGCGGATCTGGTGGATTCGATGCTGCAATCGGCAATCAAGGCCATCATGACCAACGACAGAAAGCTGGTCGCCGAGGTCAGGCAGCGCGACAACGCCGTCGACCGGTTGCACGAGGCCATCAAACTTTACGTAGTGAAGATCACCCATGGCAGCCTGGACGAGGCGGAAGGCCGTCGCGCGATGGAAATTCTGAGTCTGGCCATCAACCTCGAGCACATCGGCGATATCATCGACAAGAATCTCATGGAGCTGGCCTCCAAGAAGATCAAGCGCCAGCTGCAGTTCTCGCCCGAGGGCGCCGCAGAACTCGAGGAATTCCACCGTATCGTGCGCGAGAACCTGAATTTGGCGACCGCCGTGTTCCTCACCGCCGACGTGAAGTCAGCGCGGCAGCTGCTTGACGAAAAGACGCGCATACGTGAACTCGAATTCTCGGCATCCGAGAACCACATGGCCCGGCTCAAGGAAGGCCTTGTCGCCAGCATCGAAACCAGTTCGCTGCACCTCGATATTCTTAGGGACCTGAAGCGCATTCACTCCCATATCTGTGCCACGGCCTACCCGGCACTGGAGGCGGCCGGCGAACTGCGACCCAGCCGGCTCAAGGCACCGACTGCAAGCCAGGCATCTAAGTCGCGCGCCGGTGAACCCGGTCAGCAGTGCGGGTTTGCTGCAGGTGCGGCCGGCCGGCCACAGCACCACGGCTACAGCGGCTGAACTGCCGCGAGCGGCGGCGCGCCTCTCATGCCTCTCAAGCGCCTGCACGTGAATTGCTAGGTCGGTTGCAACGACCACGCGACCCCGCTGCAAAACGATGAGCGCCCGCCCCTATCCCCTTACGCCGCTACGCATCATCATGTTCGCGGTTCTGACGGCAGCCGGCCTGGCAGTGATCTATATGCTGGCCCGGACACTGCTGGTCGTTTTTGCCGGAGTTCTGCTTGCGGTGGTGCTCGATGTAGCTGCGTTGGGGCTGCAACGCCTGCTGCCCGCCAATCGCATCACGCGTCTGTCGATCGTGACCTTGCTGATGTTCATGCTCATCGGTGCGAGTCTCGCCTGGGGTGGAACGCGCCTCATCAGCGAGGCTCAGAGCCTGTTCGACACCGCGACAGACCAGATATCAGCCATGGAGACGCGGCTCAGGCAATTAGGCGTGCTCCCCGAAGCAGAGGCCGATGACGACGCGCTGGGCAGCTATCTGCCCGACCCCGCTGAACTGCTGGGCCACGCAGGTTCCACCATCTCCGCACTGGGCGGCGTCGGGGCCAACGCCGTTGTCATTCTCTTCCTCGGGATATTCTTTGCCGCGGACCCGGTCGCCTATCGCGAAGGTTTCCTGCGCCTGCTGCCTGTCAAATTTCGAGGCCGCCTGCGCGAAGTGCTCAACGAAACCGGGCATACACTTCGGTGGTGGCTCGTAGGGCAGCTGGTCACCATGGCGATCATTGCGGTATCAATCGGACTGATGCTCTACACCGTGGGAATCCCCAACGCGGTATTGCTGGGGCTGCTTGCCGGGCTGCTGAACTTCGTGCCGTTTCTCGGGCCGATCCTGGCCGCCATCCCTGTCGTGCTCGCTTCGCTGCCGGAAGGACTGCACACGCTGATGCTGGTGCTTGCCCTGTTCATCGTGATCGAATCGATCGAAGGGTATCTGATCAACCCACTCATTCAGAAACGGGCGGTGTACCTGCCGCCGGCCTGGTCGCTGGCAGCCCTGGTAGGCTTTGGCACGCTGTTCGGCGGGATGGGGGTCGCACTGGCGACACCGATTCTGGCGGTTGCGAGAATCATGGTGTTGCGGCTGTATGTGGAGGACCTGCTGGAAGGCAGTGTCGCCACCGCAAACGCGCCGGCGCACACCGCTACTTGATGCTGACCGGTCAGTCGTTGAGTTTTTGCGTTTCTGTGTACACGGCTCGAACGAAGGCGTCGATTTTTTCGGCCGACTTGGTGCCCGGTGAAACCTCGATGCCCGAAGCAACGTCGACTGCATAAGGCCGTAACCGGCGGATGCCCTCGCCCACATTCTCGGCGGTGAGACCCCCGGCAAGCACCATGGGGCGCGCATCGGGGGCGGTGACCACGGAACCGAGCAAGGAGTGATCGAAGCCGTGCCCGCTGCCACCAAACGCAGCACTGTGGCTATCGAACAGCCAGGCACTGGCCGATTCATATCGACGGCAGTATGCGAGCACCTCTTCGCGAGTCTCCAGGCCGGGGGAACCCACCCGGAAGGCCTTGATATAACGCCGGCCATACCGGTCGCAGTCAACAGGCGACTCGTTCCCGTGGAACTGAAGCAGATCGGGACGAACGGCATCGATGACTTCTTCGACATACTCGGGATCAGGGTTCACGAACAACGCGACCACATCGACGAAAGCGGGCACCGCCTCACGCAAGGCCTTGGCTTGCGCGAGAGTGACCGCGCGCTGACTCTTGGCAAAGAAAACCATGCCCAGTGCATCGGCACCGGCGGCCACGGCCGCCTGTATATCTTCGGCACGAGTGAAGCCGCAAAGCTTGATGCGAGTGCGCACCGTCATGAACCCCTCCTGAAATTGCTACTTAACGGAACGCCGCCGCCGGATCGTTGGCAGCGTCTCCTGATGTTGTATCACCACTCGGCGAGCCAAAGGCGGCAGCCGGATCGGAACCCCCGAACATGGAAGCCGGATCGCCATAGCCGTCGGTACCATACACATTACCGACACCGAATTCCACTGTAGACGGATCGACCATTTGAACGTCGTTCTTGTAGTGGGTGACCATGCCCGGGAACACCATGACGGCCGCCACCATCAGAAGCTGGATACAGATGAACGGGACCGACCCCCAATAGATCTGGCCGGTCGTGACCGGCTCGGTCATCTTGCCCGACACCTTGTCGCGATAGGCTTCCTTGGGAGCCACCGAACGCAGGTAGAACAGCGCAAAGCCGAACGGCGGATGCATGAAGGACGTTTGCATGTTCACGGCCAGCAGCACGCCGAACCAGATCAGGTCGATGCCGAGCTTGTCGGCAACCGGCCCGAGCAGGGGCACGATGATGAAGGCCAGCTCGAAGAAATCGAGGAAAAAGGCCAGCAGGAAGGTGAACACGCTGACGAAAATGATGAAGCCCCACTCACCACCGGGCAGGTCGATCAGCAGGTGCTCTACCCAGAGATCGCCATTGATGCCTCGGAAACTGAGACTGAATACGGTGGAGCCCACCAGAATGAACACCACGAAACACGACAGCTTGGTCGTGGTGTCCATGGCTTGACGCAGCAGCTTCCAGGAGAACCGGCCACGCGAAACCGCCATGGCCAAGGCACCGACTGCACCCATCGCCCCACCCTCTGGCGGT
>JAEZGR010000028.1 GCA_023437255.1 Pseudomonadota bacterium
GGCTTTGGCCGCCAGGTACTTGGCCATGTTCGCTTGTGCACCACAATTCTGGCGTGCATCGAAGCGTCGCGCGGCCTCGAAACGCATCAGGTTCGCCGCCTCGACTTCAATGTACGCTTCGGCGATCGGGAACTGCACACCCTGATTCTGGCCGATCGGGCGGTCGAACACCACGCGCTCACCCGCGTATGCTCGCGCACGATCGATGAACCAATAACCGTCGCCAATGCATTCCGCCGCAATCAACGTGCGCTCCGCATTCAGTCCTTCGAGTATGTACTTGAAGCCCTTGCCCTCTTCCCCGATCAGGTTCTCTTCGGGGATTTCCAGGTTCTCGAAGAAGAGCTCATTGGTCTCGTGATTCACCATATTGGGAATCGGACGCACAGTCAGGCCCTTGCCAATCGCCTCTCGAAGATCAACGATGAAGATTGACATGCCTTCCGATTTCTTCGTGACCTCGGCCAGTGGCGTGGTGCGCGCCAGCAAAATCATGAGATCGGAATGCTGCACGCGCGAGATCCAGACCTTCTGGCCGTTCACCACGTAACGCCCGTCTTTCTTTACGGCCGTAGTCTTCAGCCGCGTAGTATCGGTGCCGGTGGTCGGCTCGGTGACCGCCATCGACTGGATCCGGAGCTTACCCGCAGCGATGGCAGGCAGATATTTCTCTTTCTGCTCACGACTGCCGCTGCGCAGTAGAGTACCCATGTTGTACATCTGGCCGTGCACAGCGCCGGCGTTCCCGCCGCTCCGATTGATCTCTTCCATGATCACGGTCGCCGCGGTAAGCCCCAACCCCGTCCCGCCGAACTCCTCCGGGATCATGGCCGATAGCCACCCCGCCTGCATGAGCGCGTCGACAAAGGCTTCTGGGTAGGCCTTCTGCTCATCGATCTTGCGGAAGTACTCATCCGGAAACTGGCGGCACAGCTGACGCACGGCGTCGCGGATATCGTGGAATTCGTCGGCTTCGTGAAACATGGTCGTTCTCCTTTGGCCGCTATTGTGGAAGGAGACAAGCTAGTTGTGAAATACTTATTGAAACTATCCGCTATATGTAAAACAAATAGACTGAGGAGGGACTCATGGAACTGCGTCATCTGAAGTATTTTGTCGCAGCCTGCGAAGCAGGCAGCCTGCTGAAGGCTTCGGCGCGGCTGCATGTGGCCCAACCTGCACTGGGCCAGCAGATCACGGCACTCGAGGCGGAATTGGGCGCACGGCTGCTGGAGCGCTCGAGCCGAGGCGTGGCACTCACCGAAACGGGCAAGGTCTTTCTGGACTACGCGCGACTCATTCTGAACGACGTCGAACGCGCCCGCGAGGCCGTACGCGACTCAAGCCGGGTGCCCCAGGGCGATGTCTCGCTGGGCCTCACCACCACCGTGGCACTGGCCGCCACCCTGCCCATATTGCGCGCATGCCGCGAACGCCTGCCCAATGTGAAGCTCAAGATCGTCGAAGCCTACAGTGGCTTCCTGCGCGAGCATCTTCAGTCCGGCAGACTTGATCTGGCCTTGTTGTACGACGACCCGCTGAACACTGGCCTGTCATGGCAGCCGCTCCTCGATGATCGCCTCGTATTCGTCACGCGCGCCGATAATCCGATAGCGGAACGGCTGACCCTGGCCGAAGCGGTGAAGTCGCCCCTGGTGCTGCCGGGGCGCGAGCACGGGCTACGACGCATCATCGATGAAGCCTGTGCGCCCGAGCGCCTGGAGCTGAATGTCGTGGCAGAAATCGAAGCGCTGAGCAGCGTCAAACAGGCCACCGAAGCCGGCATCGGCGACACGGTCCTGCCACTGGGGGCGGTCGCTCAGGAAGTGAAGGAAGGCCGCCTGCGCACCGCTTTGATTGATGATGAGCGCATGGCACGCCGTGTGATCTGTGCCGCCCATGCGGGGCGCCCGGCCACCCTGGCCCGCTCGGCGGTCATGGCGCTGGTGTGCGAGGTGGTACGGGAACGCGTCGACTCAGGCGCCTGGCCCGCACAATGGGTCGGCGACTGAGTCGTGTTGAATGCGGTCAGGCCGCGTGCGGAATGCGATGCTCAAGCTCGCGCGCGAGGTTCTCGAGCATGACCTGAACGAGTTCATCCAGCCCGAAAGTCGGTTTCCATCCCCAATCATCACGCGCCGGCGTGTCGTCAATCGAGTTCGGCCAACCGTGCGCAATGGCCTGACGGAAATCGGGCGCATAACGAATCTCAAAGCCCGGCACACGGCGACGGATCGCGTCGGCCAGCTGAGCAGGCGTAAAGCTGATGCCCGCCAGGTTGTAGCTGCCCCGTTCACGTATGCGCTCGACCGGCGCTTCCATGAGTTCGATCGTGGCGCGCACCGCATCGTCCATGTACATCATGGGCAGCGCTTCATCGCGTTCCAGGAAGCAGGTGTATGGCTCGCGCCTCACGGCGGAATGGAAAATGTCGACCGCGTAATCGGTCGTGCCGCCGCCGGGGGGCGTTTTCCACGATATGAGGCCCGGGTAGCGAATGCTGCGCACGTCCACCCCATGATTCTCGAAGTACCAACGGCACCAGCCCTCGCCGGCCAGTTTGGATATCCCATAGATCGTGGTGGGCTCCATCACCGTATGCTGGCCAGTGGCATCGGCTGGCGTGGTGGGCCCGAAGGCGGCAATCGAACTCGGCCAAAACACTTTGTCGAGCCTCTTTTTGCGGGCCACTTCCAACACGTTCAGAAGACCTGTCATGTTCAGATCCCAGGCCCAGCCGGGAGACTTTTCGCCCACCGCCGACAAGGCGGCGGCCAAGTGATAGATCTGCGTAATGCCACGGCGCTCCACCAGCTCCTCGAGTCTGCCGACGTCAGTGACATCGAGCGCTTCGTGGGCAATATGGCGGTGCCGCCCCTGCGCCAGCCGGTCGCTGGTGACGACCTGCTCATTGCCGTAACGGGCCGCCAGCGCCGCCGCCAGCTCTGTTCCCAGTTGGCCATTGGCACCAATAATCAAGATACGAGGTTCGGGCGATGGTGTGCGATTCATGATCGATGATTCCTTGCAGTGCCCTTTTGGGGCTGTCCCCATCGAATGCGAGACATGGTGCAGCCGGGGTAGGCCGCAAATTTCAGAAGAGACCCAGTTCTTTACCCGCCTGGGAAAATGCGCCCAGGGCCTTGTCGAGTTGCTCTTTCGTATGCTGGGCGCTCACCTGAACGCGTATACGTGCCTGACCTTTGGGCACCACAGGATAGAAGAAACCGACGACGTAAATGCCCAACTCCAGCAGGCGCTGTGACAATCGTTGCGCCAGCTCAGCGTCATGCACCATCACAGGGATAATGGGGTGGTCACCTGGCTTGAGTTCGAAGCCCGCAGATTCCAGCCCGTTGCGCAGATACCTGGCGTTTTGTTCGAGCCGGTCACGCAGACTGGTGTCGGCTTCCAGCAGGTCGAGCACCTTGATGGTCGCGCCTATGATCGACGGTGCGACACTGTTCGAAAAGAGGTAGGGCCGCGAACGTTGGCGCAGCAGCTCAACGACCTCGGAGCGAGCGCTGGTGAAACCGCCGGAGGCGCCACCAAGTGCTTTGCCGAGTGTGCCGGTGATGATATCGATCTTGCCGAATACACCGCGATATTCGTGGGTTCCGCGGCCGCGCGCGCCCAGAAAGCCGGTGGCGTGGCATTCATCGATGCCCAATAATGCGCCGAACTCATCACACAGCGCACGAATCTCGTCGAGCCGTGCGATCGTGCCATCCATGGAGAACACACCGTCAGTGAATACAAGTATGAAGCGCGCACCCGCATCAGTGGCCGCCTGCAGCTGTGTGCGCAGATCAGCCATGTCATCGTGCTTGTAGCGATAGCGCCGTGCCTTGCTCAGACGGATGCCGTCGATGATGGAAGCGTGATTCAATTCGTCGCTGATGACCGCGTCTTCGGCACCGAGCAGTGTCTCGAACAGGCCGCCGTTGGCGTCGAAGGCCGAACCATAAAGAATCGTGTCCTGTGTACCCAGAAATTCGGAGAGCCTGCGCTCGAGCGTCTTGTGCAAGTCTTGCGTGCCGCAGATGAAGCGCACGGAGCTCAGGCCGAACCCCCGCTCGGACAGCGCATCGCGGGCCGCGCTGAGCACCTCGGGGTGCGACGACAAGCCCAGATAGTTGTTGGCGCAAAGGTTGATAAGCGTGCTGCCGTCCTGCAGGCGGATTTCCCCCGCCTGAGGTGAAGCGATAATGCGTTCCGCCTTGAACAGGCCCGCTTCCTTGATGGACTCCAGTTCTTTACCCAGGGAAGCGTAGAAATCTTCGCTTGTTGCCATGACACCCGTCCTGTAAAATCAGTTCGTTCGATAAAAAGAACAATTCATTATATCGAACAACGATAGCAATATATCGAACAAACACTCGCGATGCAAGCCCCCCTGCCCCCTTCGGTACCCAATGGCCCGCCCGCCGTCGGAGCCACCCTACAAACGCTGCGCCAAGCCCATAAGCTGTCGCTCGACGAACTGTCGCGACGCGCCGGTGTGTCCAAGTCGATGCTCTCGCAAATTGAACGCAATCAGGCTAACCCGACCGTAGCCGTGCTGTGGCGTCTGGCCAATGCCTTGGGGGTGGAGCTCACCGAGATACTCGCAAGTGCGCCCGCGGCTTCGGGTACACCCGCGATCACCGTGGTGGCTGAACATGCCACGCCTGTGATCCGCAGCCCCGATGGCAAATGCGAACTCAGAATTCTCGGCCCCATCGAACTCGCGGGGCGGCTCGAGTGGTATCAGCTATCCATTGAACCGGGCGGAGAACTGACTTCCGAAGCGCACGAACGCGGCGCACGCGAGCACCTCACGGTTTTCGAGGGTCAAGTGCGCGTGCAATCCGGTGCGTCTGAACGAACAGTGATAAGCGGCGAAACCGCCCGCTACGCCGTCGATGAACATCACTCATTGGCGAACGCGGGCGAGCACCGGGTTACTGCGTTGCTGGTTGTGGAGTATTCGCAGTAGCGTCGTCCCGCACGACCCGCCACACCACGTTTGCCAAGTCATCCGCCACGATCAGCGCACCTCGCGGGTCGACGGTCACGCCCACAGGACGGCCCCGCGTGGTACCGTCGTCGTCGCGAAAACCGCCGACAAATTCGACCGGGTCGCCAGACGGTCTGCCATCAGTGAACGGCACGAACACCACCCTGTACCCCACTGGCTCGGCACGATTCCAGCTGCCATGCTCACCCACAAACGCACCTTGTGCGAATTGTTGGCCCATTTGGGGAATTGAGAAATCAACACCCAATGCAGCGACGTGTGCGCCCAGCGCGTAATCAGGAACAATCGCTGATGCGACTTTCTCCGGGTCTTGCGGCCGCACTCTATCATCGACGTTGCTGCCCCAATAGCTGTACGGCCATCCGTAGAACCCGCCATCCCGAATCGAAGTGAGGTAATCGGGCACCAGATCCGGGCCGATCTCGTCGCGCTCGTTCACGACCGCCCATAACTCCTCGGTATCTGGGTGAACCGCCAGAGCGGTGGGGTTGCGGACACCCGTCGCATAGGTGCGACGCGCCCCCGTTTCGGCATCGATCTGCCAGATCACCGCGCGATCCTGCTCGGCCATCATGCCGCGCTCGGTGATGTTGCTGTTCGAGCCAATACCCACGTACAGATACCGCCCATCGGCACTGGCCGTCATGGCCTTGGTCCAGTGGTGGTTGATCTCGGAAGGCAGCTCCGTGACGGTTTCCGGCGGTCCCTCGGCCTTGGTCTGGCCTTCGGTGTAGGTGAACTTGACCAGCTCGTCCTGGTTTGCCACGTATAGCGTGTCACCGATCAGCGCCAGACCGTAGGGCGCATTCAGGTTGTCGGCATAGACGGTCTGCAATTCGTACACGCCGTCACCGTCCGCATCGCGCAGCAAGGTCAGCCGATTACCGCTTTCGACGGAAGTCGTACCCTTGGCTTTGATGTAGCCGGCAATCACGTCCTTGGGCTTCAGCTTGGGCGCATTACCACCGCGACCTTCCGCCACAAGTATGTCCCCATTGGGCAGCACCAGTGTCTGACGGGGAATCTTTAGATCTTTGGCAATGGCGCTGATGCTGTAACCCTCGGGTACCGTGGGAAGCCGATCGCCCCACTCTGCCGGCTCCGCAATCACCATGCTGGGCAGCAGGCCGCGTTTGGGTTCGGGCAGGTCTGGGTTAGGACCATACTGGGGGGCCTGGGGCTCGGCGCCACAGCCCGCCAGAGCAACAGTCGCAAAAGTGAGCGTAAACAATGCGGCGCGGTTCATATCGTAGCTCCTGTACGAGTACGGTTAAAGCCCAGCCAGACGGCCAATACAGCCAGAACCGCGGTAATCACCGACAGAATCATGCCGCCGGGCATGGCTGCCCAGGCATCGCGCGCATGAAACAGAGCATTCACAAATGCCGCGGCCCAGGTCGCGAGCAGCAGGACAAAATAAGCAACGACGCCCCTTGCGCGTCGGTGAAATCGAAACACGTCGACCACGGCCAGCAACAGGGCCACGGCCGTGACCACCAACCCACCAACATTGAGCCAGGACGCAAAATTCGACCACTGAATATGGAAGGAAATCATGTAGGCCCAGTCGCACAGCGCCGCCCCCACGAAGAGCGGCACAATACCTGCCAGCACGATGGCATGAAAGGGGTGTATTGCGTCGGAATATCTGCGTTCTATGATGACAGTCATCGGTAGCTTCCTCCTGGGCGGGCCGCGTCTGCGGCAGAACCAGAGGCCCGGGCAAGCGGTATGCCGACACGCACAAAAATCCGATCCAAAGTTGCCGGAGCACGACCATCAGCACACTCGACCTGCTTGAACCGGCCCGACGTGGCGAATGCGAACAGATCGGCCCCCAGGCCGCCATTCTGCGCGGGTTTGCGCTGCCGTTCGCCCATTCCGCGCTGGCCGCCATTGCCGAGATCGAAGCCCATTCGCCTTTCCGACAAATGAGCACCCCTGGCGGCTACACGATGTCTGTGGCGCTCACGAATTGCGGGCAGTTTGGGTGGACAAGCGATCACCGCGGCTATCGTTACACCCGCGACGACCCGCTCACCGGCCAGCCCTGGCCCGACATGCCGGCAATTTTTCACGAACTGGCCGTCACTGCCGCGGCCGCTGCCGGCTTCGCCGACTTCCAGCCCGATGCCTGCCTTGTGAACCGTTACCTCCCCGGCTCGCGGCTCTCGCTGCATCAAGACAAAAATGAGCGTGACTTCAGTGCGCCCATCGTCTCGGTGTCGCTGGGCATGCAGGCGGTCTTTTTGTTCGGAGGCATGCAGCGCGGCGACTCAGCCACCCGCATTCCCCTCTACCATGGCGATGTCGCCGTATGGGGTGGCGTCGACCGGCTGCGCTACCATGGCATATCTCCCATGAAAGAGGCGCCCCACCCGCAACTGGGCGCACAACGCATCAACTTCACGTTCCGCAAGGCGGGGTGAAAGTCGTAAACCTGCGCGGCACGATATCGCAAGAATCGGAGCGCAAACGCGAACGGCACCCTGTACGCTCGGGTAAATCATGCCCCGAACAGGTCATTGCCATGAACACCACGCCCTCAACCTCACAACACGCGGTCCGTATCGAACAGGCCTGCCGCACGATCGAGTCATCTGAAGTCGCGCCCAGGCTGGCCGATCTGGCTCGACAGGCGGGGCTGAGCCCCTATCACTTCCACAGGCTGTTCAAAGCCGAAACGGGACTCACCCCCAAGGCGTATGCCGCTGCTCACCGCGCGCGCAAGCTGCGCGAGGCACTTCAGGACGCACGCTCGTCCATCACCGACGCCATCTACAACGCCGGCTTCGGCTCGGACAGCCGCTTCTACGAGGCCTCGGACCACCTGCTGGGCATGCCCGCCCGCGATTACCGCCGCGGCGGCGCGGGCGCCCGGATCCGCTTCGCCATCGGCCAGTGCACACTGGGCGCGATCCTGGTGGCACAGAGCCAGCGCGGTGTGTGCGCCATCTTGCTGGGAGACGATCCGCAAGCCCTGCTGTGCGATCTGCAAGACCGTTTTCCCAACGCCGACCTGTGCGGCGGCGATGCGGCATTCGAGCAGTTGGTGGCGCAGGTGGTCGGCTTTGTGGAGGCGCCCTCGGTGGGTCTGAACCTGCCCCTGGACATCCGTGGCACGGCATTCCAGGAACGGGTGTGGCAGGCGCTGCGCCAGATTCCCGCCGGCACGACGGTCAGCTATACCGAACTTGCCCAGCGGATCGGCGCCCCTGCCGCCATACGTGCCGTTGCGCGTGCCTGCGCCGCCAATCCCCTGGCGGTGGCCGTTCCCTGCCATCGCGTCGTGCGGCAAGATGGCGGGCTTTCCGGCTATCGCTGGGGCGTCGAGCGCAAACGCGAGCTGCTGGTGCGCGAAGCCCGCATGGCGGACGCGGCTACGGCGACGGTTGCATCCGCCACGCCTCCGGCACCATCTCGGAAATGTGCTGGCGCACGTGTTCGATGAACGGCTCGGTAA
>JAEZGR010000071.1 GCA_023437255.1 Pseudomonadota bacterium
GTCATGTTGCGGCCCCGGTAGCGGGGCGGCCCGAGATTCACGACGAAGCCCTGCAGGGCCATCCAGACCAGCCCATAGCCCAACCCTGCCAGCGCCCGCGCCGCGGTCAGCGTCCACAGGGAAGCGGCCAGGGCGCAGGCGAGATTCCCGACAATGGCCACACCCAGACCCATGGCCGCAGGCAACAGCCAGCCGCGCCGGTCAATGAGCCGGCCCGCCAGCAGGGCCATGGCCAGCCCAGCCGCCATCTCGGCCGCAGTGGGCACGGCCACCAACAATGCTATCGCCGCGTCGCTCGCCCCGGCGTCGACCAGACTGCGTGCATACAGCGGCAGAAAGCCCAGCGGCAGTGCCATGGCAAACAGGAAGGCGAACATGACCGGGCGCGCCACCATGCCCAGCCGCGAGGGATCGTCGGCCGGGGCGCCGGCCTCGGTCGGATCGGACCCGCCGCCCGCGCCCACCTCCCGCATCCGGGCGCTGAAGGCACGGTCCATGAGCACCTGCAGCATGAGCATCAGCTCAATCGCGGCAACCATGGCCACCACGGCAATGGTCGCGGCGTCGAGCGCCCGCGAGCGTACGGCTGCGTTCATGGCGGAGGTATCGGGAATGAGCCGCAGCCAGGCCATGGGCGGGTCGACCGGCGCAAGCTCGAGCGGGAACTCGAGCACGTCTGCCCCTTGCGCCTGCACCGAGCCGGCCTGGGCCAGCACGCGACCATTGGCATCGAGGAACTGCATGCCGCCCAGCAGCGGGAAGGCGCCCAGCGCCCGCTCCAGCGGTTTCTCGACACCGCGCATGCGTTGCGGAGGGATCCCGTAAGCCAGCACCTTTTCGAGGTCGCGCTCCAGGCCTTCGCCGATCAGTCGCGCATTCTGCTGAATGACGCCGTGCCACAGGCTGCGGAAATCCTGCACGGTGTGTAAGGTGTACACCGCCTGGGCAGCCAGCATGATCACCAGGGGAACGGCCATGCGCAACCACCCCGCCACCGCGATGTGCTGCACCGGCAGCCGGCGCATGACCAGTGCCATGGCCAGTGCGGCCACAACGGTGGTGAGCGCCAGGTATCTCAGGTTGGCCCAGACGGTCTCGGCCTCGACGGGGCTTTCGGCACGCGCATGAATGATCAGCGCGCCCTTGCGCCCATTGCCCGGCTCCGCCAGCGGCAGCGCGAGCAGCAGGCCCTCGGCGGTGGCCTCGCGTGCACGGTTCTCTGCATGGCGCAGGTCGCGCAAGAGGCGGTTGACGGGAAGCTCGGGACCGACCGAGGCCAGCACGGTGCCGTCGTCGAGAACAAAAGCGGCGGCAAGCAGATCGGGAATTTCGTTCTGCAGTCGCTCGAAGGCCAGCGACAGGCCGAAATACTGAGTGAGCGGCTTGCCCAGCTGCAGGCCCGCCTGTACCTGCCCCGCCGTCCGCCCTGCAATCAGGGCCAACCGGTCGGCCGTGCTGTCATTGCCCAGCCTCATCAAGGCGGCCAGACTCAGCGCCCCGATCAGCAACTGACCCAGCAATAGCACTGCAACGCAGGCCAGCACCACATTGCGCACTGCGCGCTGCCGGCGCCCGGCAACCGTGCCGCTTGAACCCGCAGAAGTGGCTGGTTGCATGTCGAGGGTTATTTCCTGGAGTCTTCAAGTACCCCTAATGGTAAATTAAACTGAATCCATTCAACATAATGTTACTTCCATGCCGGTATGCGTCTGACATCGCTCCACAGCAAGATCTTCCTGCTGGTGGGCCTCTCCCTGCTGCTCAGCGCCGCCTTGGTCATGTTTCTCACGCAGCGCGGTGTCACCCGCACCGTGGTTGCCATGGAAGAGCACTCCGTGCACAACGTGCTGAACCTGCTGGTGCAGGACAGCGAGGCACGCTGGGGCAGTTTCCTCCAAGACAAGATTGCCACCGTGCGCAGCAACCGCACGCGGCTCATGCAGCGGGGCGAAACCATCGTGTCGGTACTCAACGCCTTCCAGCGCCAGGTACGGCGCGGTGAACTCACCGACGCGCGCGCCCGCGATCTCGCCGTGGAATGGCTTTCTGGTATTGGCAGCGGCACGAGCGGCAACGTCTGGGTGTTTGACGGCAGCCCGGCGGTGATCGTCGCCGGCAACGTCCTCGAACGCAGCGCCTCGGTGGCAAAAATTCTCGATTACAAAGGCCGCCCCCTGGCATCATCGCTGTACGAAGAGCTGCGTACGGGCAACCACGGCTTTGCCATCTACCGCGTGCCCGACCCGATCGCCGGCGGCACCCGTCTGCGCTACGCCTATGTTTCTTATCTGCCGGAATGGGACTGGATGCTGCTGGTCAGCGACGACGCCGAAGACGTGGTGGAGCAAATCTCCCGGCGCCGCTCTGAAACGGAAAAGGGCATCGCCGACGTTCTGAAGGGCCTGCGCCTGGCCGAATCCGGCTTCGTCTTCATCATCGGCGCAGACGGCCGCCTCATCGCGCCTCCGCCCTACACACACATCTACCTGCTGGGGGCGGTCGACGCCGCCAGCGGCAAGACCCTGCAGGGCCTGTTGCATGAGCTGCCGCCGGCCGCCACCATCCATCAGCAGCGTTTCGACCCTCTGAGCGACGAAGACACCTGGCGCATCGATTCCACTCACTTCAAGCCGTTGGGCTGGACGATCGTGGCCGCGGTACCAGAGCGTGACTTCACGCGTGCTGCCGCCGATCTGCGCAACCAGCTGGGCATGGTGCTGATGGTGGTGCTGGCGTTGGGGCTGATCGTCGCGGGCTGGCTGTCGTTGCGCCTCACCCGTCCTTTGCATCAGCTCAGCGAGTTCGCACGGGCGCTGCCTGAACAGGACCTGAGCGGCGGCCAGCGCCTGCTGCCCGCCTACATTGCCGAGCTGCCGGAACGCCGGCCCGACGAGGTGGGCCGGCTGGCCGCCGCGTTTACCTACATGGACGCCCAGCTGCGCGAGAAGGTGGCGCGCCTCCTCGAAGAAACCTCGAGCCGCGAACGCCTCGAAAGCGAACTGAACATCGCCCAGCAGATCCAGCAGGGCCTGCTGCCGCCCTCACAGCGGGCGGCCGAGCTGCGCGCACGCATCGATCTCGACGCCACCATGGTGCCGGCCAAGGAGGTCGGCGGCGATCTGTACGAACACTTCATCCTGCCCGACGGGCGCCTGCTCTTTGCCATCGGCGACGTCTCCGACAAGGGCATGCCAGCGGCACTGTTCATGGCCGGCACCTGCACGCTGATCCGCGCGCTCAGCGAAACCGAAACCGATCCGGCGGTGATCATGGCGCGCATCAACACCCTGCTCGCCGCCCAGAACCCCAACCTGATGTTTGTCACGCTCATCGTGGGCGTGCTCGACCTCGAAAGCGGCAGGCTGAACTGGGCCAACGCCGGGCATTCCGCGCTGTGCGTCGTGTCGCCGCAGGGCGAGCTGCGGCTGCTCGACGGCCGCTCGGGCCCCGCCTGCGGGGTGCAGGAAGACCTGCCCTACCGCGGCCACGAGACCCGCCTCGAACCGGGAGAAGTCTTGCTGGGTTACACCGACGGCGTGACCGAGGCCGTCGGCCCGGACGGCCGGCAGTTCGGGGAACACCGCCTGTACGCCACGCTGGCACGCCTTGGGCACGCCGATGCCGCCACCACGCTCAATGCCGTGCTGAGCGACGTGCGCGCCTTCGTGCAGGACACCCCTCAATCCGACGACATCACCCTGATCGCCATAAGAGCCCTGCCGACATGATTCAGCGCTTCCTTCTTGCCCTGGCAGTCACCCTGGCGCTGTGTGCCCCCGCAGCCGCCACTCCCTGGCCCACTTCACCCGTCGCGCCCACGCACGGCGGAAAGTGGCGCATTGCGTATGTCGAGAGCGGAGATTACGCGGAATACCCCCTGACGCTGGGAGAGATCATCGACGGGCTCGAGCTGCTGGGCTGGCTGCAGATGACCTCGCCCCGCCCCGATGGTCTGAGCGGGCCGGAGCTGTGGATCTGGCTCTCCAAGAACGTGCACAGCGACTGGTTGGAATTCGTGCCCGACGCCATCTTCCGGCCGGGCAACTTCGACGCCGAGCAGCGCGAGCCCATGCGCCAGGCCATTTCACGCCGCCTGAAGGAAGAAGGCGATATCGACCTGATCATCGCCATGGGCACCTGGGCCGGCCAGGATCTGCGCCAGTTGGGGCCTCCCGTGCCCACAATCGTGGGCTCGGTCAGCGATGCCCTGGGCTCGGGCATTGCAGACTCATTGGAAGACAGCGGCCGCGACAACCTGCATGCGCGGATCGAACCGGAACGCTATCAGCGCCAGCTGCGCCTGTTCCACGAGATCGTGGGGTTCGAGACCCTGGGGCTCGTCTATGAAGACTCCGAAGCCGGGCGCACCTACGGTGCCGTCAAAGCCGCCGAGCAGGTGGCCGCCGAACTCAATTTCCGCCTGGAACACTGCCACGCGCCCTCTTCCAGCATTCCTCAGGAACGCGCCATCAAGAATGCGCTGGAATGCTATGCCAATCTGGCCCGCCGACACGTCGACGCCGTGTACGTCACCTCGCATCAGGGCGTCACGCCGCGTTCGGTGCGTCAGGTGGCCGACATCCTTGGCCAGGCCCGCATTCCCAGCTTCGCCCAGGCGGGCTCGCGCGAGGTCGAGGCCGGTCTGCTCATGAGCATCGCCCAGGCCGATCTTTCCCATGTGGGGCTGTTCCACGCCGAGACCATCGCACGCGTGCTGAACGGCGCGCTGCCCCGCGAACTCAGCCAGTTGTGGGTCGACCCGCCCAAAATTGCGCTGAATCTGTCCACGGCCCGGCGCATCGGTTTCGACCCGCCCGTCGATATTCTGCTGGCCGCCGACGAAGTCTACGAATAAGCACCGGGCCCGCAGGCGTCCGGCAAGGGTCGGCAGCCGGTATCAGCCGGCGCGACCCACCCACCCGCCATCGAGTCGCAAGCGGTGACGCCGGGCAACGTGAGCGAGCCGCGCGGCCGCATCAACGCCGGGCGCCGACCGCCAGCTGTCGAGCAGCCGGTCGGCCGCACAGCGCCGGGTCTCGAGCACATGGAAGGCGTAATCCAGCAGCGGCCGCTCTTCGCTGCCGAGCCCCTCGGCGGCCACGGTCAGCACTTCGCCGCACAGGGCCGCGACCTCGTCGTCATCCATGGCGTGGCGCAGCGCCCGTTCGCGCAGCCGCCCCAGCCGCTGCCAACCCCAGCCGGACACCAGCCGCTCGGCCTCGTCCAGACGCTGCATCAGCCCCCATTGCAAAGCAATCGGGCTCATCACCATGCTGCGGGCCACGGCCGCGCCGGCCTCTTCCAGCAGCGCGGTATCCGGAAAGCCCGCGCCGGGGCAACGACCCTCGATATACACTTCGGCCCCGTGCGCCTCGAACAGTGCTTCCAGCCCGTCGCGGCGACGCCAGGCCGCCATGAGTTCCGGCAGCGCCGGCAGCGTCTGCCATTGGTAGCGCAGCCGCGCGTCCATGAACTGGGC
>JAEZGR010000122.1 GCA_023437255.1 Pseudomonadota bacterium
CGATTAAAGAGGTCGCCACGTTATGTTAGATGCCAATGTCAAAGCCCAGCTGAAGTCCTACATGGAAATGCTCCGTGAGCCCATCGAGCTGATCGCGTGTCTCGACGACGCGCCCAAGTCGCTCGAACTGCGCGAGCTGCTCGGAGAGATCGCCGGGATGTCGGACAAAATCACGCTGGTCGAGCGCAGCGACCTGTCTGATCGTAAACCTTCCTTCCGCATTGCCCGCGTGGGCACCGACATCGGTGTCACCTTCGCCGGCATTCCGCTGGGCCACGAATTCACTTCGCTGGTGCTTGCGCTGTTGCAGGTCGGGGGGCATCCCATCAAACTCGAAGAGTCCGTCATCGAGCAGATCCGCAATCTGCCCGGCGATTACGAATTCGAGACCTATTTTTCGCTGTCGTGCCAGAACTGCCCCGACGTGGTGCAGGCGCTGAACACGATGTCGGTCATCAATCCGCGCATCCGCCACGTGGCGATCGACGGCGCGCTTTTCCAGGGCGAGGTCGAAGCCCGCCAGGTCATGGCCGTTCCGTCCATCTTCCTGAATGGCGAAGTATTCGGTCAGGGTCGCTCCAGCGTCGAAGAGATTCTCGCGAAGCTCGATACGTCTGCGTCCAGCCGCAAGGCCGAAGAGCTGAGTGCCAAGGAACCATTTGACGTGCTGATCGTCGGTGGTGGCCCGGCCGGTGCCGCGGCGGCGGTGTACGCTGCTCGCAAGGGCATTCGCACGGGTGTCGTGGCCGAACGCTTCGGCGGTCAGGTGCTCGACACCATGTCGATCGAGAACTTCATTTCCGTCACGGAAACCGAGGGTCCGCGCTTTGCCGCGGCACTCGAAGAGCACGTGAAGGCCTACGACGTCGACATCATGAACCTGCAGCGCGCCGTGGAGCTCACCCCGGGCAAGATGGTCGAGATCAAGCTGGAAAATGGTGGCGTGCTCAAGAGCCGCTCCGTGATTCTGGCCACCGGCGCCCGCTGGCGCGAGGTGAACGTGCCGGGCGAACGTGAGTACCGCAACGCCGGCGTTGCCTACTGCCCGCACTGCGACGGCCCGCTCTTCAAGGGCAAGCGAGTGGCGGTCATTGGCGGCGGCAACTCGGGTGTCGAGGCTGCCATCGACCTGGCCGGCATTGTGGAGCACGTCACGCTCATCGAGTTTGCCGATGCCCTGCGTGCCGACGAAGTGCTGCAGCGCAAGCTGCGCAGCCTACCCAATGTCAAGATCGTGATGTCGGCCCAGACCACCGAGATCCATGGCGATGGCAAGAAGGTGAACGGCCTGTCATACAAAGACCGCGCGACCGGTGAAGTGCACCGCGTCGACCTCGAAGGCGTCTTCGTTCAGATCGGGCTGGTGCCCAACACTGAATGGCTCAAGGGTACTGTGTCGCTGTCCCGCTTCGGAGAGATCGAAGTCGACGCCAGGGGTCAGACCTCGGTTCCAGGCGTGTTCGCTGCGGGCGACGCCACCACCGTGCCTTACAAGCAGATCATCATTGCGGCCGGCGAGGGCGCGAAAGTGGCGCTCAGTGCCTTCGATCACCTGATCCGCAGTTCGGTCGAAGAGCAGGAAGACAGCCCCGAGAAGGCAGCCGCTTCAGCCTGATCGATCTCTTTCTTTCGTACGCCCCGGCAGCTGGTCACACCCGGCTCCCGGGGCGTTTTTTCTCATTCGGGCAGGGCAGGCCAGTCGCCGCCCAGGTGCGTCTGGCAGATCTCCAGCCAGGCCCGCAAGGCATGCGAGCTCAACCGCTCATTCCACAGCAGCGCAATTTCCCAGTGAATCTCGGGCTGGGTCAGGGGCCGCAGCACCAGCCCCTCTGCGTTGATGCGCCGGATGAAGGGCTCCGGCAGCAGCGCCACGCCCATGCCCGCCCGGGCCATTGCCACAGTCCAGTCCCATTGCCCGCTCTGGGCCGAAATCTCGGGCTCAATGTCGTGCCGTGCCAACTGCCGGCGCAGCAGCCGGGTCAGTGCAAAATCATCGTTCAGCAACAGCAATGGAACCCGCCCGAGCGAACGCAAGGCGAGCGTGTCGGACGTGCCCTTCAGAACGCCTTCACCAGCCACCGCCCATACCTTGTGGCTCGCCACTCTGGCGACGGCCACGTCGGGCTGGGGGTCAACCGGAAACACGGTCATGCCGGCGGCGAGTTCTCCCGCCGCCACCAGGCGTTCGACCTCTTGGCCGGTGTGTTCGTCGAGACGCAGTGCGATACGCGGATGTGATTGCCGGAACTGCTTGAGTGCTTCCGTGAACAGCATGTTGATCATGGGGGGCATGCCCAGGGCCAACGTTCCCCGCGCGACCGACTGCGTTTCACGCACTTCCTCTTCGAGTCGGCGTACTGCGAGCAGTATCTCGCGGCCTCGTTCATAGACCACCTTGCCCGTGTCGGTGAGCTGCATGCGGCGGGCGTCGCGTAGCAACAAGGCTTCGCCAAGCTCGTCTTCGAGCTGACGGATCATCTTGCTGATCGTGGATTGGCTGACCCCCAGCAGGCGGGCCGCCTCGGTGAAACTGCCCAGCCGAACGGTCTCGGTGAAGTAGCGCAGCGATCGGATGTCCATGGCGCTTTGCAGCTCCGTAAGGCGCAATCTTTGCATGAAGTTTATGCATGGATTGCGGCAAATTTATTCATGTGTTCGATGCTACTCTCGATTCGAGAGGCAAGCAAACATCTACAATTCAAGAGAGACCTATGCATAAGGATCGAATCCGCAATGCGGCGCTCGAGCGCCGGATCATGTCGGCTGATGCAGCCGCGACCCTCTTCCACAGTGGCATGACGGTTGGAATGAGCGGCTTTACAAAGGCCGGCGACTGTAAGGCGCTGCCCGATGCTCTGGCCCGTCGGGCCCGCGAAGAGGGCCTGCGGCTGAATGTCGTGACGGGCGCCTCGCTGGGCAACGACAGCGACGGCATGATGGCAGAAGCCGGGCTGATCGCAAGGCGCATGCCTTTCCAGGCCGACGCCCGTCTGCGGCGCGAGATCAACGCCGGGCGTGTCATGTTCACCGATCAGCATCTTTCTGAAACGGTCGAACAACTGCGTTGTGGCAATCTTGCACCGATCGACATTGCGGTGGTCGAGGCCGTGGCGATCGACGAAGATGGCGGCATCGTGCTTTCCACTTCGGTGGGCAACACCGCGAGCTTCCTCGAACAAGCGCGCAAGGTGGTCATTGAGTTGAATATGGCGATGCCGCTTGCCCTTGAGGGTCTGCACGATATCTATGTGCCCGGCGCGCGCCCGGCCCGCGAGCCGATCCCGCTCACTTCGGTGTCGCAGCGCATCGGATCCACGGTGGTACGCGTCGATCTGGACCGGATTGCGGCCATTGTGCTCACCGACACCATCGACAGCCCCTCCACCAACCTGCCTCCCGATGCTGAAACACAGGCGATCGCGGGGCACGTGGTCGACTTCTTCTCAGCCGAGGTTGCTTCCGGCCGCCTGACCCCGGCGCTGCTGCCGCTGCAGGCAGGCATCGGCACCATCGCAAATGCGGTGCTGCACGGTCTGCTGGAATCATCCTTCAATGGCATGACCATGTATTCGGAAGTGCTGCAGGACAGCACTTTTGAACTGCTCGACTCCGGTCAGCTGACCTTTGCTTCAGCCTCTTCGATCACGCTGTCGGCTGCGATGAACAAGCGGTTTCTGCAGAACGTCGAGCGCTATGCCTCGCGCCTCGTGTTGCGCCCGCAGGAAATCAGCAATCATCCCGAGATCGTGCGCCGCCTGGGCATCATCGCGATCAACACCGCCCTGGAATTCGACATCTATGGCAACGTGAATTCCACACACGTGGGCGGCACGCACATGATGAACGGTATCGGCGGCTCCGGCGACTTCGCGCGCAACGCGCACCTGTCCATATTCGTGAGCAAGTCGGTGGCAAAGGATGGCGCCGTCTCCAGCGTCGTGCCGATGGTGCCGCACGTTGACCACACCGAGCACGACGTCGATGTGGTGGTCACCGAGTGGGGGCTGGCCGACCTGCGTGGCCTGGCGCCCCGAGAGCGGGCAGCGCTGATCATCGAACGGTGTGTGCACCCGCAGTACCGCGAAGCGCTCGCCAGCTACCATGCGCGCGCCTGTGCCGCTGGTGGCCACACGCCTCATCTGCTGTCCGAGGCGTTCGCATGGCATCGGCGCTATGC
>JAEZGR010000138.1 GCA_023437255.1 Pseudomonadota bacterium
CCCATACGCAGCACATCTTCGCCAAACTGCACCGCCACCTGCCACTGCTTGGCGCCGTGTGTTCCGGTCTTTTCCGGGCCCGCATGACCGTCGGCATCGGCAAGCCCGCCGGCATGTGCTTCGCCAGGTGCGTGTTCGGCCAGGAAGGGCTGCAGACGCTGCAGCAATTCGTGCCCTTGCTCGACTTGCGAGCCAGCCAGCATTCCGTTGCGCTCGGCAACGCTGTCGATTAGCAGCGCCATGTGGTCCGCGCATGCCAGCATGACCCCGATCAGGGTCTTGCTGCTCGCGATTTCTCCACTGCGCAGTCGCTCCAGCACATTCTCGACCACGTGTACAAACGCAACCACATTGTCGAGGCCGAACAGCCCCGCAGAACCCTTGATGGTGTGTGCCGCGCGAAACAATGCATCGATGAGCTGCGGGTCGGCCGGCGATCGCTCGAGACTCAGCAAGGCCTCTTCCATTTCCTGAAGCAGACCTCGGCTCTCCGCGATGTATGTCTGCAGTGCGAGTTCCATGCTCATTGCACGCTCTCCGCCCCGACTATGTGCTGCTGCGCACGCTGCGGCATGCCAAGCAAGTCATGCAGCCGCAGAAGTTCAACGACATCCTGCACAGCCGGACTCGGAACTGTGAACTGCAAGACCTTGCCCTGTGCATTGCACTTGCGTCGCGCCAGAAGCAGGAGCTGGACCCCGGCGGTGTCGAACTCACGCACTGCCGAGAGATCGAGAACGATGCGTGGATGGGTGTCGATCGCCTTGCGCAACTGGGCTGCACAGGCGGCCGCCGTGTAAATCGTGAGTTCGCCTTCGGCAGCGGCCAGATAGTCACCTTCGCTGGTGTGTCCTGTAATCATTCCGGGCCTCAGGGCATCACAAGCTTGGCCACCGCCGCAAGCATCTGCGCCGGCTGAAAAGGCTTCACCACCCAGGCCTTGGCGCCTGCAGCCTGGCCCGCGCGCTTCTTGTCATCCTGAGACTCAGTGGTCAGCATGATGACAGGCGTGAAGCGGTACGCCGGGAGCTTCTTCATTTCGGTGACAAAGGTGATGCCGTCCATGTTCGGCATATTGACGTCGCTGATCACCAGATTGATGCGTGTCCCATCGAGCTTTGTCAGCGCGTCGCGGCCGTCGCAGGCGTCGATCACCTCGTAGCCGGCGCCCGTCAGTGCGATTCGGACCACCTGCCGCAGCGAGGCAGAGTCGTCCACAATAAGAATCTTCTTTTTCATACTGTGTTCCTAGAAGAACGTGATGTCCGAAGCTTGGTCGGCAGCCTGCCGCCCATTGTGGTTACTACGTTGTTCTGCCGTCGTGTAGGTGGCGACTGACTCCGCCAGCCATGCACGCGTGTCGAGCGCTGGCAGTGCTTCGCCGTCTTCGACCAGCAAGCGACGCTGCTGCAGATAGCCATGCAGGCGAACGAGGTCGTTGCTGACATGGGCGAGAATCTGCGAGACGCGATCCTGAAACTGCAGGGACACCAGCACGTCGTCGATTTCAGCGCGAATCTCGTCGCTTTCAGCACGTAACAGATCGCCCGCGTTGGAAAGCCGGCTCGCCGCCGACTCGAAACCATCGAGCACGCGTGTAATGGTGCGCTCTGCGTTATCGGCCACACCCGCTTCATGCCGCGCATCGCGATCCGTTTGCTCAAGCACCTCGACGATTGATTCGTTGAAAGCGTCAACCTTCCCCGCGATCTGGCGGGCCGTTTCAGCAGACATGTGCGAAAGCTTGCGAACTTCGCTCGCAACCACGCCGAAGCCCCTGCCCACTTCCCCTGCCCGGGCGGCTTCGATGGCCGCGTTCACCGCCAGGAGATTGGTCTGCGCTGCAATGCGCGAAACATCGGTTGCCATCTCTTTGAGATCTTCGGTGAACTGCGACAGACTCAGGATCTGATCCTTCATGGCCACCATGGTCTGCACGGCAGACTTCAACGCTTCACCGATCTCACCCAGTGTTTGGTGACTCGTGCTCAACAGATCGACCATGCCGCGCGAATCCCGATCGTCGCTCACGGCGACCGTCGTGGACATATCCACCGAGGCGCGCAGTCGCTGACTGAGATCACCAAATCGCACCGCCAGCGACTCAATGGCGTCTTCTGTTTGGGCGCGGCTGGTTTCCACCTGTTTGACCCATATAGGCAGCACCTGCAGGCACAGCTGTTCCAACGCCTCATCGCCGGCCTCGCCTTCGGTCTCGGCTGCGACCGTGCGCCCAGTCACAAAGGACCAGGCGATACAGGCCAGCCCGATAATGGCTGCCAGCAGCCCGTAGCCCAGCCGCTCGTCGCCTGGGGCAAATGCCAGAACGACACCGGCGCTAGCGGCCACGATTGTTGCGATACAACTGGAAAACCGCGCGAAGCGCCTGCTACCGGAGGGGGTAGCGGCATCACTCGAAAACGGCATGTTCATTGAAGAGCCGGTGCTGTCACCAGGCGGTACGGAAGCGTGCAGAAAGGAAGATGGAGTCATGCTGGGAGCGCGTAGGAATCAAAACGTGGTCTTGAGTCGGACCCGTCGGCACCCAGTGTCTTTACGCGGCAGGCGTCTCAAGGGACAACAATCCCCGCACCGGCTCACGTCATGTGACCGGCAATACACTTGTTTCTGCTGCGTGGAATCCCTGGATGCAGAGCGTCCGCGTTCAATCGGCGAATGCAAAGTCTGTGAACCGTCTGTACATCCTCGGGATAAAGGTCTGCTATAGAGACGCCCCGCTGATAGCGCTGCGCCGCCTGTTCGTGCCGCCTGTTTACGGCGGCCGTCAGGCGGTCTTTAGGATCAAATTAAAATCTTCGTCAATTAGGGTTAGTCGCTAATTCCAACCTGGCGGAAGCGACAGTCCCCTCGCGCCCGTCACCTCGGGGTTCCTTGCCCATGCGAACACGTGACCAAAGCCTGTCGTGCAGCGGCATGAGCGTCACGTTGCAAATGGGTTCCACCACCGCAGCCAGTCCGCCTACGGCTAGCGAACCGGTGAAGGCGTAGGTCACGGCAAACGCGACACCCATGTGAAGCAAAACCTGGCTGGTCTTGTAAACAACGAAACGCATGATCAACTCCTGAATCGATGAGAGATTTTAATGAGAATTATTCTCGATTACGAGTTGAATGTTTAAAAAGGGTCGATAGGTTTTCTCTATCTCGAAGGGCCACTCACATTTGCACAGGAGGCCAAGGGTCCAGACCCTCGCCGCCACTACGGTCGCGCCGGGCCGCTGTTCAGCTTGCTGTTAGAATGGCCCCGGGTGTTGCATAACGAGGTGCAGCAGGAACGTAGCGAAGGT
>JAEZGR010000246.1 GCA_023437255.1 Pseudomonadota bacterium
CCCTTATTGGGATGAAGCCGCTGCCGCACTGATTCAGCGCGATCGCATCCTGCGCAAGATCATTCCGCAATACCCCGACGACGCGCTGGCTGCGCCCGGCGCGGCGTTTGTCACGCTGGCCCGTGCGCTCATCGGCCATCAGAGTTCCGTCAAGGCGGCCGATGCCGCCTGGACCCGGTTCACGGCGGGCTGCGGTCGCAACCCGACGCCAAAGGCGGTTCTTCAGCTGTCAGAGCAGGACCCGACGCTGGCCGGTCTGCCCAAACGCAAGGCCGAGTACATCATCGATCTTGCCACGCACTTCGCTGAAAAGAAGGTGCAACCCACCCGCTGGGGCGACATGGATGACGAAGCCGTCGTCGCTGAGTTGTGTGAGATTCGGGGCATTGGGCGCTGGACGGCCGAAATGTTCCTGATCTTTCACCTGCAGCGCCCCGACGTACTGCCCCTCGATGATTCGCGCCTCTTGAAGGCAATTTCGCTACACTATTTCAGTGGTGAGCCTGTTTCGCGATTCGAAGCGCGTGAAGTGGCGCAGGCCTGGGCACCCTGGCGTACGGTTGCGACCTGGTTTCTCTGGCGCAGCCTGGATCCTGCCTCGTTGCATTACTAGCCGGGCCCGCCAATATCTGGATATCAAGTTCCTATGCGTAATACATTTCTCGAATTCGAGCAGCCGCTCGCGGAACTCGAAAGCAAAATCGAACAGCTGCGATTCGTGCAGTCTGACTCTGCTGTCGATATCTCCGACGAGATCGCCCGCCTGCAGCAGAAGAATACCGCGCTCGCCAAGAGCATCTATGCCAAGCTCACGCCCTGGCAGACCGCGCTGGTGGCGCGCCACCCGCAGCGGCCCTATACCCTCGATTACGTGCGCGAGATCTTCACCGATTTTCATGAGCTGCACGGCGATCGCATGTACGCTGATGACCGCTCGATCGTAGGGGGCCTTGCCCGCTTCAATGGCACCCCCTGCATGGTGATCGGTCACCAGAAGGGCCGCGACACCAAAGAACGCGCCATGCGCAATTTCGGCATGCCGCGCCCCGAGGGTTATCGCAAGGCGTTGCGCCTGATGCGGCTGGCCGAAAAGTTCCAGTTGCCGATCTTCACCTTTGTCGATACCCCGGGGGCTTACCCGGGCATCGGCGCTGAAGAACGCGGGCAGTCCGAGGCCATCGGTCACAACCTGTATGCCATGGCCGAGCTCAAGGTGCCCATCATCACCACCATCATCGGTGAGGGCGGTTCGGGCGGTGCCCTGGCCATTGCGGTGGGCGACGTGGTGATGATGCTGCAATACGCCACCTATGCGGTCATTTCCCCGGAAGGCTGTGCATCGATTCTCTGGCGCAGTGCCGACAAGGCGTCGGCGGCTGCCGAGGCGTTGGCAATTACTGCCACGCGTCTGAAGGACCTGGGTCTGATCGATCGCATCGTGAATGAACCCGTGGGCGGTGCGCATCGCGATCCGATCGTGATGGCGCGGCAGCTGAGCCGGGCACTGGCTGATTCGCTGCGCCAGGTCTCCGGCATGACGGCCGAGGAGCTCATCAATCACCGCCTGGAGCGCCTGATGTCCTACGGGCGGTTCACCGAAGCAAGCTGACGCCGTCGTGAACGCGCGCCTGATGCCGGCGGGTTATGCTGGCGAAGCCGAGCTGTTCAAACCTGTCGCGGCGGTGCTCGAGTCCCTCTGTTCGTCACGGGCGGAGGCTGGCGACACAGTGAAGGTGGCCGTGGCTCTGAGCGGCGGCGCCGATTCAGCCATGCTGGCGGTGCACGCCGCTCTGGTCGCGCGCCGTGTGGCCGGTATTTCCCTGCATTGCTTTCACATCCACCACGGGCTGCAGTCTGTTGCAGACGACTGGCGCGACCACGTGCATCGTCTTGCTATGGGGCTGGGCGTGCCCTGCCACAGCCTGAGGGTGAGGGTGGAAGAACAATCGGGCAAGGGCGTGGAGGCCGCAGCCCGCGAGGCACGCTACGCCGGCTTCAGGCATCTGGCTGAAGCCAACGGCGTCTCGCATATCCTGCTCGCGCATCATCTCAATGACCAGGCAGAAACCGTGATGCTGCGCCTGTTGCGGGGCGCCGGTCCCGAAGGCTTGCGGGCCATGGCGCCTCAGACCCTGCGCGACGACCTGATCTACCTGCGGCCCTGGCTCGATGTGGATCGGAGCCTGATCGTGGCGGCTGCACACGACTACGCCGCACGCACGGGCTGGGCTGCCGTGCACGACCCCACCAACGTGGACGATGACTACACGCGCGGTGCCGTACGCCGGCGCCTCGTGCCGGTGCTCGACGAGCGCTGGCCGGCGTGGCGGACAACACTGGCGCGCCATGCGCGTCAGGCGCGCGATCT
This sequence comes from Pseudomonadota bacterium, assembly GCA_023437255.1. Classification (GTDB taxonomy): domain Bacteria; phylum Pseudomonadota; class Gammaproteobacteria; order Burkholderiales; family Burkholderiaceae_B; genus Yanghanlia. The sequence continues at coordinate 2,369 of JAEZGR010000246.1, forward strand.
GTCGTTGCTGCTTGCCGAAGTGGCGGCAGACGATTTCGCACGCCTTGACCCCGGCGCGGACCAGACCGATTTCTCGCTGATGGCGTGGCGAGGCCTGAGCCCGCAACGCCGGGTGATGGTGCTGCGCCATTGGCTGCACATGCACGGCCTGCGTGCGCCCACCGAGGCGCGCATGCGTGAGCTGTGTCGGCAGCTCGAGGGCCTGCATGCGCTGGGCCACGACCGGCAGATGCGTCTGCGCCATGACGGCCAATGGATATGCTGCGTCCGTGGACGGGTCGCATTGTTGCGCCCGAACGACAGTGACGAAACTCTGTAAAATACGAAAGTTTCTCTTTCCGACCCTTACGGCACCCACCGGTGCGCGCAGTGCAAGCCGGCCCCGTGTCCTTTCACCAGAGTAGAAGATGTCCCTGATTGTTCAGAAATACGGCGGCACGTCCATGGGCTCTGTCGAGCGCATCAAGAACGTGGCGAGGCGCGTGGCCAAATGGCACGCCGCCGGTCACCAGGTGGTCGTGGTGCCTTCGGCAATGGCGGGCGAAACGAATCGCCTGCTGGGTCTTGCCAAGGAAATCAGTGCAATTCCTGATGGCCGGGAACTCGACCAACTGGCAGCCACCGGCGAGCAGGCCAGCAGCGCATTGCTCGCACTGGCACTGCAGGCGCACGGTACGCCCGCACGCAGCTACACCGGCTGGCAGGTTCCTGTTCGAACCGACTCGTCGTTCACCAAAGCCCGCATCAACTCCATCGACGGCGAAAAGATTCAGGCCGATCTCGATGCCGGCCGTGTCGTGATCGTGACGGGCTTTCAGGGCATCGACGACGAAGGCAACATCACCACGCTGGGTCGCGGGGGTTCCGATACCTCGGCAGTGGCCGTGGCTGCGGCGCTCAAGGCCGACGAGTGCCTGATCTTCACCGACGTCGACGGCGTATACACCACCGACCCGCGCATCGTGCCTGAAGCACGCCGCATGAATGTCATTTCCTTCGAGGAAATGCTCGAGATGGCGTCGCTCGGCTCCAAGGTGCTCCAGATCCGCTCTGTGGAATTCGCCGGCAAGTACCGCGTTCCTGTGCGCGTGCTTTCGTCGCTGACCGACCCCAACATACCGCTCGAAGAAGAAATGGCTTCGGGCACGCTTATTACTTTCGAGGAAGACCAGAAAATGGAACACGCCGTAGTCTCGGGCATCGCTTTCAGCCGCGATGAAGCGAAGTTCACCCTGCTCACCGTACCCGACAAGCCCGGCGTCGCCTATTCCATTCTGGGGCCGGTGGCCGCTGCGAATATCGATGTCGACATGATTCTCCAGAATCAGTCGGTCGAAGGCACCACCGACTTCTCCTTCACGGTCAATCGCAACGACTTTGCCCGCACGCTCGAACTGCTCAAGAACCAGGTCGGTCCGGCCGTGGGTGCAGCCGAAATCGTTGCCGATGACAAGGTCTGCAAGGTGTCGATCGTAGGCATCGGCATGCGCAGCCACGTGGGTGTTGCCAGCCGCATGTTCCGTACGCTGGCCGAGGAAGGCATCAATATCCAGATGATCAGTACGTCAGAAATCAAGACCTCGGTGGTCATCGAAGACAAGTACATGGAACTGGCCGTGCGCGCGCTGCACAAGGCCTTCGGCCTCGATGCGGAAACCCCCGCGGAGCCTGGCAAAGAGTCGTAATTCGAGGCCGCGCACTGCACGAATTTCGTGCTAGAATTGCGGTTTCGCCGGAGACGTGGCCGAGAGGTTGAAGGTACTCCCCTGCTAAGGGAGCATACGGCTTATACCCGTATCGAGGGTTCGAATCCCTCCGTCTCCGCCAAAGAACCCCTTGATTTGCAAGGGGTTTTTTTATTGGGGCTCCAACCCTCAGCCGTCAACCGCCAGGAGCCCTTCCTTCTCAATAAACTCGATAATCGCATCGAGCCCTGTGGCTTCCTTGATGGTGCCGATGACATAGGGGCGCCCACCACGCATACGGCGCGTGTCCTGCTCCATGACTTCAAGCGACGCACCCACGTAGGGCGCCAGATCGGCTTTGTTGATGATCAGCAGATCCGACTTCGTGATGCCCGGTCCGCCTTTGCGCGGAATCTTCTCTCCGCCGGAGACGTCGATGACATATAGCGTCAGGTCAGAGAGTTCAGGACTGAACGTGGCGGCGAGGTTGTCGCCACCGGATTCCACGAACACGATGTCGGTGTCGGGAAATTTCTGAAGCATGCGGTCTATTGCTTCCAGGTTGATGGAGGCGTCTTCACGGATCGCAGTATGGGGGCACCCGCCGGTTTCGACGCCCACGATGCGTTCAGCCGGCAGTGCGCCCGACAGCGTCAGCAGGCGCTGGTCTTCCTTGGTGTAGATATCGTTCGTAATGGCGATGAGCTCATAGGTGGCCCCCATCTTCTTGCAGAGCATTTCCAGCAGCGTCGTCTTTCCCGAGCCGACGGGGCCGCCGACTCCGACGCGTAGCGGCGGCAGTGTTTTGGTTCTGCGCAGAGAGGGAGCGGATTCTTTAGCGTGCATCATGATGTAGCCTTTCAGGAACGGAACAGGCGGGAGTATTGGTGTTCATGCAGCGATGACAAAATGGCGAACTGAGGAGCCAAGGTGCACAGGCGGGGCGGCCGGCATGCGGCGCGATCGCATGCGCGCTCACACACCGGCGGAATCAGCGCACGACAGTGGTTCAGTATGCGCTGGCCGCTCATCTGGCCCAGCGGCACGGTTTTGATGGCCGCCATGACCTGGTTCTCGAGCCAGGTGAAAAGGTAGGCGGCGAGCCCCGCATGCTTGTCGATGTGCAGGGCGTGGGCCGCATAGGCATGTGCCGTCGGAAATGTGGGAACGGCAAGATCAGTCAGAAGGCTGCGCGCCTGCGCATCGCCCCAGCCCAGGTCGTTCGCCAGCCGGGTCAGCGACCAGCCCATTTGCTCGGTTTCCTGACGCAGCTCGTGCGTCTCGCGCGAGGCGTGGAACCATCGGTTCCAGTGTGACAGCGCGGCCTCGTCCTGGGTGGCCCAGGCCTCGTACAGCAAGGCCCAGATGGGCCCTTCGCACTTTTCGATCACCCATTCCAGCTGTTGCTGTATCCATTTCTGGGCGGTGGCCTCATCGTGCACGATGCTCACCTCGACTGCGGCTTCGAAGCCTTGCGAATAGCTGTAGCCGCCGATGGGCAGAGAGGGCGACGACAATTGCAACAAGGCAGTCAGCTGCGCTTGCATGGTGGAGGTCAATGCCGATGCTCGTGCGCATGCTCGTGCCCATGCGCATGATCATGCGCCGCGTAGGCGGCTTGCGCCAATGCGTAATCTTCGACAAAGGTTTCGTCGTGGCCGTGCTTGTGGCCCTTGCCGTATGCCCCGACGTCCGGCTCGAAGGGCGCTTGAACGGTCTCGACCATGAAGTCGCCCAGTTGTCCAAGCATCTCGATCAGAACCGGGTCGGGTTCAAGCTGAAGAAAATGGGCACCCACCTCGACCAGCACATGCCGGTTGCCCAGGTGGTAGGCCGCCCGGGTCAATGCAAGGGGGCTCTTCGCCGTTACGCGCAACACCGATTCCATGGCAGCCTGCACTTCAATGAAGCCGCCGTCTTCGGCGATGAGTAGATCTCCATGGCGCAATATCGTTCCCTGATGGAGCATCAACCCTACGGTTTCGCCCGTGTCGAGCGCGATTCGCTGCCGACTGCGGCGCCGTTGATCGAAACGCAACACGGCTTTCGGAGCATTGCGCACCAGGGGCTTTGCAATGCGGGCGCCGGCAAGGTGTTTTCTTATGATTCGCATGATCAGAATAGGAAATAGCGTTGAGCCATCGGCAGGATGTGGATGGGGTCACACGTCAGATGCTGGCCATCGGCCATGACCTGGTAGGTCTGGGGGTCGACACTGATGTGGGGCAACCAGCTGTTGTGCACCATGTCTTGTTTTCTCACCGTACGTGATCCGTAGACCGCCTCGAGCGTTTTAGTGAGCCCGAGATCGCGGATCACCGGATTTTCAAGGCCGGCCTGCGAGACAAAGGTCAGTGAAGTCTTGAGCGCCTTGCCGAAACTGCCGAACATGGGCCGGAAATGCACCGGCTGCGGGGTGGAAATCGAGGCGCCGGGGTCGCCCATGGCCGATGCGGCGATCATGCCGCCTTTGATGACCATGCTGGGCTTCACGCCAAAGAACGCCGGGCGCCACAACACAATATCGGCAAGCTTGCCCGGTTCCAGAGATCCCACCTTATGCGCGATGCCGTGTGCCAGGGCGGGGTTGATGGTGTACTTGGCGATGTAGCGCTTGATGCGTTGATTATCGGATCGGGCCGTATCCCCTTCCAGTGCACCGCGTTGCTGCTTCATCTTGTCTGCGCTTTGCCATGTGCGCAGGATCACCTCCGCGACCCGCCCCATCGCCTGGGAATCGGAACTCATGATCGAGAAGGCGCCCATGTCGTGCAGCACGTCTTCCGCAGCGATGGTTTCGCGGCGGATCCGACTTTCGGCGAACGCCACGTCTTCAGCAATGGCCGCATCGAGATGGTGGCACACCATGAGCATGTCGAGATGCTCGTCGATGGTATTGGTCGTGAACGGCATCGTCGGGTTGGTCGACGCGGGCAGCACATTCGGCATGCCGGCGGCCTTGATGATGTCCGGGGCATGACCGCCGCCCGCGCCTTCCGTATGGAAAGAATGGATGGTCCGGCCTTTGAACGCCTTGAAGGTGTCTTCCACGAAGCCCGCCTCGTTCAGCGTATCGCTATGTATGGCGACCTGGACATCGGTCTCGTCCGCCACGCTCAGGCAGGTATCGATGGCGGCGGGCGTCGTGCCCCAGTCTTCATGCAGCTTCAGCCCGATGGCGCCGGCCTTGACCTGCTCGCGCAGGGGCGCCCGCGTGCTGGCATTGCCTTTCCCCAGCAGCCCGATATTCATGGGAAACGCATCGAGCGCGGCCAGCATGGAGTAGAGGTGCCACGGCCCGGGTGTGCACGTAGTTGCCAGCGTGCCCGTGGCGGGGCCGGTGCCGCCGCCGATCATGGTGGTCACCCCACTGGAGATCGCTTCGTCGATCTGTTGCGGGCAGATGAAGTGTATGTGTGAATCGATACCGCCGGCTGTGACGATCATGCCTTCACCGGCGATGATTTCGGTGCCCGGCCCGATCACAATCGTGACGCCGGGCTGGATGTCGGGATTGCCCGCCTTGCCGATGCCGGAGATCAAACCCGATTTGATGCCGATGTCGGCCTTGACGATGCCGATCACGGCGTCGATGATCAGCGCGTTGGTGATCACCGTGTCGGCGCAGTCGGCGCTCTCGCGCTGGCTTTGACCCATGCCGTCACGAATCACCTTGCCGCCGCCGAATTTCACTTCCTCACCGAACACGGTGTAGTCTTGCTCGACCTCGGCCAACAATTCGGTGTCGGCCAGGCGAACCCGGTCGCCCACGCCGTTGACGGCTGTCGGGCCAAATATCTCGGTATATGCGCGTCGCGAGATGCTGACCATCACAGTGCTCCCATCACGTCGCCATGAAAACCGAAGACCCTGCGATCACCGGCCAGTGCCACGAGTTCGACCGTGCGCATCTGCCCGGGTTCGAATCGCACGGCGGTTCCTGCGGTGATGTTCAATCGAAAACCGCGGGTTTTCAGTCGATCGAACTCCAACGCGGTGTTCACTTCGAAGAAATGGTAGTGCGAGCCCACCTGCACCGGCCGATCTCCTGTGTTCACGACATCGACGCAGCACGTGGCGCGGCCGACGTTCAGTTCGATATCACCGTCTTCAGGGAAGATCTCACCTGGGATCATGAAAGTTTCTCCTGCACAATAGGCGTAGGCGTCAGGCGGCCAGCAACACGAGCCCATAGGCGGCGGTGCCCGCGCCCGCCACACGGGTAAACCACGCGGCACGTCGCTTGAGCGCGAAGCCCGCGGTGAGGCCCAAGGCATGTAAGACCAGAGTGCTCAGCATGAACCCCAGAATGAAAAGCATGGCGCTACCGCCCGGCGGCAGTTCGGCGCCGTGCGCCAGGCCGTGGAAGAGCGCGAAGGCGCCTACGAGGGCGGCGCTTGCCGTGCGGGGCAGCTTCACTTGCGCCGCGAGCAACAGCCCCAATACGAGCAGCGACGCCATGATCATGGGCTCCACCGCAGGCAGCGCAAGCCCGCTGATACCGGCGAGCGCACCGATGAATAGAAGGCACGCGAAGCTGATCGGCGTCGACAGCGCCCGCGACAGTGTGGGTTGTGTTGTCGCGGCCCACATGCCCACGGCCAACATGGCAAGAAGATGGTCCACGCCCGTAAGCGGGTGCAGCCAGCCGGCGGCGAGCATGCCGGCCGCTGTGTCATGGAGGTGTCCCGGATGGGCGAAAGCGCTGCCGCTGACCAGTGTCAGGAGTAAGCCGGCGACTGATGTCCGGCGGCGCGTAGCGGGTCGTGTGGGCGAGGTCAAGGAAGCTCCGAATGGGTGATTCACTGAAATGGGGTAGCGGCGGCTAAACGACGGGGTGGTGCACGGTCACGAGCTTGGTGCCGTCGGGGAATGTGGCTTCCACCTGGATGTCGGGGATCATCTCGGGCACGCCTTCCATGACGTCGTCGCGCGTCAGCAGCGTGGTTCCGTAATACATGAGGTCGGAAACGCTGCGTCCGTCGCGAGCGCCTTCCATGATTCCGGCCGTGATCAGGGCGACGGTTTCGGGGTAGTTCAGCTTCAGGCCACGCGCTTTGCGTCGTTCGGCCAGCAAGGCGGCAGTGAAGATCAGCAGTTTGTCCTTCTCGCGGGGGGTCAGATCCATGTTGGGTTCCTTGCAGAGCGTCAGGTGTTCCAGAGCCGCAATGCGGCGCCGGGTGTACGCATTACCAGGGGGCGCAACTGCATCCATAGAGCGATGAGCAGCTGCTTGACGTGTTGCACATGCAGCCCCAGAACGCGCAGCAGACTCAGCCCCTGTCCGGCTTTCTGGGGCAGTTGCGTCATGCCGGCCCGCAGGGTCTGCGTCCACGGTAGAGAGGAAGCGAGCGCGTCGATGTGTTCGTTGCTGAGCGCGGGGCCGAATGCCCATAGGGTCGCCATGACGGGGAAGTCGGCCAGCCCGTTCTGGCTTCGGCGAAGGGGGCACTTTGCGTCCAGCTCGCCGGATTCCAGCCAGATGATGTCGCCGTCGAGCGTCGCGCGCGAGTCAAGCAAAACGCGGCCTTCGTTCCAGTGGCCGGCCTGACCGATCCGCCCCAGTTGTGTGATGTCCCACCCGATCGCACAGGCGCCGGAGTGAATGTCGAGACAGGTGCGGCTGGCGGCGTCGGCATGTTCGAAGAAGATGTTCTCTTGCGGCAGCCAGTCCAGGCGCGCATTGGTATCCAGGCGCAGCGCGACCCGCTGCGTGGCGGGATGTCCGTTCGACTTGTACCAGCGGGTGGCGCCGGGGGTGCTGAGTACGGCATGGCTGCCTTGGGCCAGCTCGATATCCATGGAAAGGTGGTCGCCGCCGGCAATGCCAGAGGGTGGATGCAGGATCGTGGCGTGGCAAATGGCCGGCCCTTCGGGGTACAGGGCCTTCTGCACCAGCAATGGGCCTTCATGCCGGTTGCGAGCCAGCACGGTGCGCCCGCAACCCTGTGCGGTAAAGGCCAGGGTCAGTTGGGCGTTCCAGGGCTCGAAGGTGTTCGACATGGCCTTATACCGACAGGTGCCGGCGCACTTCGTCGCTGCCGATCTGTGTCTGGTCGCCCGCCGCAACGACTTCACCGCGCGACAGCACCACGAACTGATCTGCAAGTTCGCGGGCGAAGTCAAAGTATTGTTCGCAAAGCAGAATGCCCATG
>JAEZGR010000282.1 GCA_023437255.1 Pseudomonadota bacterium
ATCTGATCGTCAATCGTGCTTGCACCGGGCCCGTCCACACTGCGGTGGGTGGGACCCGCTGGACGTGTTCAATTTTGTTCTATATTCAAACTATTGTTCTACATGCGAATTTTTACTAGAATGTGAACCGAAATACCTGACACGTCAGTGCACTGCGCCTGCCTGCGCCCTCCCCACCTGGGGCGGAATTGCCGCCAGCCGCGCATCCACTGCCAGCCATACGGAGACCCGCTTGATCAACAAAATTTCCGCTTCTGTCGCCCATGCCCTGGAAGGCATTCAAGACGGTGCTACCGTGCTCGTGGGTGGCTTCGGCACCGCCGGCATTCCCATGGAACTCATCGATGGCCTGTGCGAGCTGCCGGTACGTGACCTGACCGTGGTCAACAACAATGCCGGCAACGGCGACACGGGGCTCGCCGCGCTACTGAAAACCGGCAAGGTGCGCAAGATCATTTGCAGCTTCCCCCGCCAGGCCGATTCACACGTGTTCGACGCGCTGTATCGCGCTGGCAAGATCGAGCTCGAACTGGTCCCCCAGGGCACCCTGGCCGAGCGTCTGCGCGCCGCCGGGGCCGGCATCGGCGCATTCTTCTGCCCCACAGGTTTTGGAACCGAACTGGCCGGCAATCGCGAAACCCGCGAGATCAATGGCCGCCAATATGTGCTCGAAGAGCCTATCCATGGCGACGTCGCCCTCATCAAGGCCGAACGCGGCGACCGCTGGGGCAACCTGGTGTATCGCAAGGCCGCTCGCAACTTCGGGCCCGTCATGGCCACCGCGGCCAAGCTCACCATCGCATCCGTACACGAAGTCGTGGAACTGGGCGAGCTTGACCCCGAGGCCGTTGTCACGCCGGGCATCTTTGTCGACCGTATCGTACGGGTCGAGCGCCAGGCCACCACCGCCGGCGGATTCGTTCGCAGCGCCTGACGACACGCCGCGCCCCTCCGGTGCGGCACAGAGCACCCTCAGGCCCCGAAAGGTCAGCATGGCTCCGCACCGAAAGAAAGGTGCGAGACACACAGCAGCAAAGGACACCAAATGGCTACGTACAAAGCCCGAACCAAGCAGGAACTTGCACAGCGCGTCGCTCAGGACATTCACAACGGCGCCTACGTCAATCTCGGCATCGGAATGCCGACGGCCGTTGCCAACTATCTCCCCGCCGACCGCGAAGTCGTGTTGCAGAGCGAGAACGGCATACTCGGCATGGGCCCTGCCCCTGCACAAGGCGAGGAAGACTACGACCTGATCAATGCCGGCAAGCAACCCGTCACGCTGCTGCCGGGCGGCGCTTACTTTCATCACGCCGACAGCTTCGCCATGATGCGTGGCGGTCATCTCGACATTTGCGTTCTGGGCGCGTTTCAGGTGTCGGCCACGGGCGACCTCGCCAACTGGAGCACCGGCGAACCCGACGCGATCCCCGCGGTGGGCGGCGCCATGGACCTGGCAATCGGCGCCAAGCAGACATGGGTCATGACCACGCTGCTGACCCGCGACGGCACCAGCAAGATCGTGGAAAAGTGCACGTACCCGCTCACCGGAATTGCCTGCGTGTCTCGCGTCTACACCGACCTTGCCACGCTTGCCTGCACCCCTTCGGGCTTACAGCTCATCGACCTGGTCGAGGGGCTCGACAAGGCCGAGCTTGAACGCCTGATCGGTCTGCCCATCGCCGCTCAGGCCTGATCCGCGGCCCCCGCCGCACGAAAAACGAAGAGCCACTCATGACACTCAAGGAAGCCACCCTCGTCACCGGCGGCAGCTCGGGTATCGGCCGCGCCATCTGCACCATGTTGCTGGATGCCGGTCGTACCGTCGTCAATCTCGATTACGTGAAGCCCGACTGGCACCATCCCAATCTGGTGACCTTTCAGGCCGACCTCACCGACGCCGCGCAAACGCGCGAGCGCGCGCAGGAAATCGTGTCGCAGTATGCAATCACTGCGCTGGTGAACAATGCGGGGGCCACCCGCCCCGGAACCATCGACACCGCCACCATCGAAGACCTCGACTACGTGGTGGCGCTGCACTTTCAGGCCAGCCTGATCCTGATTCAGGCCTGCCTTCCCGCGCTGCGCGCCTGCGGCAACGGCCGCATCGTCAACATGAGCTCCCGCGCGGCGCTCGGCAAACCAGAGCGGGTGGTGTATTCGGCCACCAAAGCCGGCCTGCTGGGCATGACCCGTACCCTGGCCATGGAACTGGGCGAAGACGGAATTACCGTCAACGCCATCGGGCCCGGGCCGATCGCCACCGAGCTGTTTCGCAAGAGCAACCCCGATGGCGCACCCCGCACACAAAAGATCATTGACAGCATCATCGTCAAACGCCTGGGCACGCCGGAAGACGTCGCTCGGGCGGCCCTGTTCTTCCTCTCCCCGGAAAACAGCTTCATCACAGGCCAGGTCCTGTACGTCTGCGGCGGTACCACACTGGGCACCGCAAACCTCTGACGCCACCTGCGCCATCAATCCTTACTGAAATATCGGAGACCTCATGCGTCAATCGACCTCCCGTCGCAGCGTGCTGCGCGCAATCGCCCTGGCCGGCGCCATCGCTTTCGGCGGCCTGAGCACCCTGACTCCCGCCACTGCTGCGGCCGAATCCTTCCCGAGCAAACCCATCACCATCCTGGTGCCCTTCTCTGCCGGCGGCACCACCGATATCCTGGCACGCATCGTCGGCCAGTACCTGGGCAACAAGTTCGGCGAAAGTGTCGTGATCGAAAACCGTGACGGCGCAGGCGGCAACATCGGCATGCAGATCGCCGCGCGCGCCAAGCCCGACGGCTACACCCTGTTCATGGGCACCGTCGGCACGCACGCCATCAACGAGCATCTGTACGGCAACCTGAAGTTTGACCCGCGCAAGGACTTCCAGCCGCTGACCCGCGTCGCCATGGTGCCCAACCTGCTGGTTGTGAACCCCGAACGCCCCTATCGCAGCGTGCAGGAACTCATCGAATACGCCAAGGCTCACCCCGGTGAAGTGACCTTTGCATCGTCGGGCAACGGCAGCTCGATCCACCTGTCCGGAGAACTTTTCAAGCAGCTCGCCGATGTCGACATGCTGCATGTTCCCTATCGTGGCAGCGCGCCCGCAGTAACCGACCTTCTGGGTGGCCAGGTCGACATCATGTTCGACAACATGCCCTCTGCCATTCAACACGTGCGTAGCGGTACACTCGTGCCCCTCGCTGTAACACCCGCCAAGCGTTCGTC
>JAEZGR010000348.1 GCA_023437255.1 Pseudomonadota bacterium
GTTGGCTTCCAGTCTGAATTGATCACTCGCAAAAACGTATTGCCGAAGACATTGCAGCCCCGTGGCAATGAAGAGAAAAATGACATCAGTACGAGTCAGGTTGGTGGCCTCGCAGAACTGCTTGTCGAGCTCTTCAAGGATACGGGGCGCGTTGCGCATCACTTCTGCGACACGCCTGGCATCCTCCTGGAGCCTTGCCAAGTCACTGTTTAAATTCTCTGCTGAATATTTTTGCTCCGCCAAGAGCGGACCAAGCTTGTCTTTCAGATTCGTCGACTCAGGGGCATCTTTAGCGCTCGACGAAATTCGCTCCACCGCGCTGAGTTCGGTCCCGTCAGAGACAAATGTCCGTTGTTCGGCCAGTGCCGGCCCCAGGGCATCTTTCAATGTCCGTCGACGTTGACGCATGTTTTTCTCTTTTAATTCAACCACCCGTCAAGTTCTCTCGACAGTCCCAGCGGGATTATAATTACATTTTGTATAAAGCTTGCCGAGCCGAGTCACAAAGCAGAAAGTGCTGAATCACTGTCAAACCCACGGTAAGAGCGGTACACAACTTGCCTGAACCTTGTGCATCAGCTCAAGGAGGGCAAGACATGAACGTCGACTGGGATGCGCTGTTTCGATTCGAAATTGCGCCTCTCGAATTATTCATACGCGGCACGCTGATGTACTGGTTCATCTTCATCGCGCTGCGTATTGCGGGCCGCCGTGACCTGGGCTCGCTGGGCATGACCAGTATCCTGCTCATGGTGCTCATCGCCGAAGCCGCCTCCAACGGCATGGCGGCCAACTACCAGTCCGTGGCCGAGGGCGTGGTTCTGGTGGGCAGTCTTTTCTTCTGGAGTATTTTCAATGATCGGCTGGCGTATTTCTTTCCTGCCACCCGCCCCCTGCTCTCCCCCGAACGCATCTGTCTGGTCCGCGACGGCGTGATGCAGCGGCGTTCCATGCGGCGTGAATTCATCACGGAACCAGAATTGATGGCCGAGCTGCGACTGCAGGGCGTGAATGATCTGGCGGAAGTACGCCGTGCCTATATCGAAGAAAACGGCGCCGTGAGCGTGCTGCGATACCGCAAGAAGCAAGACGCCGGCTAACCGCCGGGCGCCCGTGATGCCATGAGGTGTACCCCGACTTACCCGCTGCACTGCACAGCGGGTATGCTCCTACGGTTTCAGCCTGTCTTGCATCATGTCTTCCGGCACACTCCCTCTTTCCACGCGCGAAAGCCCCTACGCCTGGTTGCGCCTGAGCGCATCGCTGCTGCTCATGACGCTGGGCGGCTCGGGCATGTACGCCATAACCGTCATGCTGCCCGCCATTCAGGCGGATTTCGGTGTCTCGCGCTCCATGGCCTCGCTGCCGTACACGGTCACCATGATCGGTTTCGGCCTGGGCGGAATCCTCATGGGCCGGCTTTCCGATCGTTACGGGGTCATCGTGCCGATTGTGGCCGGCGTGGTGGCGCTTTCCGTCGGATACCTCCTGGCCGGCCTTGCGCCAGGAATCTGGAGCTTCACACTGATTCATGGCCTGATCGTCGGCATGCTGGGCACGGCGGCCACCTTTTCGCCGCTGGTGGCCGACACCGGGCTCTGGTTTGACCGGCGACGCGGCATTGCGCTGTCGATCTGCATGAGTGGCAATTACGTGGCAGGCGCAGTCTGGCCGCCGATCGTTCAGCATTTCATGCAAACCGACGGCTGGCGCGCCACCTTCATTGGCATGGGTGTCGCCTGCCTGCTGACCATGCTGCCGCTGGCCCTGTTGTATCGGCGCCGGGTGCCCAATCTACCCCTGGCGGGGCAGGCGGTTCAACGCAACAACCAGGCGCGCCATCTGCGCGAAATCAACGCCTCCGACCCTGCCCGGCCTCTGGGAATGTCGCCCGCCGCCCTGCAGGGGGCGCTTTCCATAGCCGGCGTCGCCTGCTGTGTGGCCATGGCCATGCCACAGGTCCATATCGTGGCCCTGTGCGGTGACATGGGGTTCAATCTTGCGCGCGGCGCAGAAATGCTTTCGCTCATGCTGGGCCTTGGCATCGTGAGCCGGCTGGTGTCCGGCTGGATCTCCGATCATATTGGCGGCCTGCGAACGCTCTGGCTCGGTTCGCTCCTGCAGGGCATTGCGCTGCTGCTCTTTCTGAACAGCTCCGGGCTGGTCTCGCTTTACCTGGTCTCCGGGCTCTTTGGCCTGTTCCAGGGCGGCATCGTACCGGCCTACGCCTTGATCGTGCGCGAGTACTTCGCACCCGAGCAGGCTGGAACCCGCACGGGCACCGTGCTCATGGCAACCCTGCTCGGCATGGCACTGGGCGGATGGGCGGCGGGGGCACTTTACGATCTGACCGGCAATTACGACGCTGCTTTCGTGCATGGCATCGCCTGGAATGGGTTAAACCTCGGGATCATTTCCATACTGATTCTGCGAGCGCGCCGACTGATCTTAAAAAAATAATTAAAAACCGCATGTAAGCCTTTAATTAGTCATGTTTTTTCTGATACTATCCCGAGCATTACTGCCGTCGCGGTGCTCGCCATGTCTTTGATTTCCGCCGCCCTTTGCCGCTTCACCTCCCGTTCGCTGCTGTGCCTGGTCGCCGCTGCGGGGGTGGTCGGTGTGCAGACAGCACATGCGCAAGGCAACGGCGCGCAGCTCGAAGCCGCGCTGCGTTCAGAGGTTGCCCTCGTGTTCGATCTCGACAACGAGGCGGTGCTGTACGAGAAAAACGGCGGCGATCTCCGGCCCATCGCATCGATTTCCAAGCTCATGACAGCGCTGGTGGTCGTCGAATCGGGCCTGCCTATGGACGAAGTGCTCACCATCAGCGACGACGATGTCGATCGCATGCGCCATTCGCGTTCACGGCTGGCCGTCGGCACCCGACTGACGCGCGGCGAGATGCTCCATCTGGCATTGATGTCTTCCGAGAACAGGGCGGCCAACGCCCTGGGTCGCCATTACCCGGGCGGCATGCCGGCCTTTGTCAGGGCGATGAACGACAAGGCGCGTGCCCTGGGCATGCGTCACAGCCACTTTGTAGAGCCCACCGGCCTTTCCAGCGACAACGTGGCCACCTCACGTGATCTGGTGAAACTGCTGCACGCTGCCAGCCGCCACCCCGTGATCCGCGACTACGCCACCGACGACACCGAGATTTTTGAGCTGGGCCGAGGGCGCCGCCTCACGTTCAACAACACCAATCGGCTCGTCAAACGCGACGATTGGGAAATCCTGATTTCGAAGACCGGCTTCATCAACGAGGCCGGGCGCTGCCTGGTCATGCTCACGCGCATCGACCAGCGCGACGTGGCCATCGTGCTGCTCAATTCCACCGGCAGTTATTCGCGCATCGGCGACGCCGTGCGTATCCGCAAGCTGGTCGAAACAGGCAGACAGACTCTGGCCATGGCCGGCTCCGGTTCCTGATTCCCATGTGCATTGCCTATCTCAGCCTCGGGGCGAACCCCGAGTGGCCCGTATTCATTGCCGCCAACCGCGACGAATTCCACGACCGCCCCGCCCTCACCGCCCGCCCCTGGCCGGAGGCGCCCCACGTAATTGCGGGCCGTGACCTCAGCGCCGGTGGAACCTGGCTGGGGCTGAGCCACGGCCAACGCTGGGCGCTGCTGACCAATTTTCGCGATCCGGGCTCACACCGCAACAATGCAGCAAGCCGCGGCGGCTTGGTGAGCGGCTTTCTTCTGGGCACCATGACGCCCGAAGCCTATATGGCCGACGTTCATGCCCATGCCGGCCAGTACAACGGATTCAACCTGATTGTGGGTGAAGGGCCGCAGGCCTGGTACATAGGCAATCATGCGGCCTGCCCCGGCCCGGTGGCTCTGGCACCCGGGCGCTACGCCTTGTCGAACCATGCGTTGGACACGCCCTGGCCCAAGGTGGAACGCTTGCGCACCCAGCTCGATACGCTTCTGCCCACGAACAACGGGCTGCCGCTCGAGCCTGTTTATGAAGTGCTGCGTGACGGCGTGAAGGCCGCAGACCACCACCTGCCCAACACCGGTCTGCCGCTCGAAATGGAAAAGCTGCTGAGCAGCGTGTTTATCGTGAGCCCCAATTACGGCACGCGGTGCTCGACCATCATTGCACTCAATCCGCAGGGCGACGGCGTTTTCAGCGAAACCACCTATGATCGCGACGGCACCCCGCTCGAGCGCCACGACTGGCCGTTGAGCGCTGCACAGGCTGCTTAGCGCGAAGCGCGCTTGCTGGCGCCGGTTCAGTGCAGCGTGGGAGGATTTGAAGAATCGCAAGCGCCATGGTCGGATTCTGAACGCTCTTGAAGCTCACCATAGGCGGCCTGCCAGCTGCGCAAGGGCACACAGGTCTGCAGGCGCACGATGGCCTGCTCGATGAGCGCGGCGTGCATTTCGTGGCCGACCTGCGATGCCACATCGATCGTGGCATCGGCTTGAATACGACCCAGGTGCTGCAACATGTTTTCGACTTCGCTCAGCGGCAGCAGCGCATCGTCGGCCCCATGAAACAGATGGATCATGGTGGTGTCGGGCACAGATGCGGGGGCCTGGGCATACAGGCCCGAAAAGGCCAGCACGCGCCCGGCGAGGTCGGGATGAGAACGACTGGCTTCGAGCGCCATGCGGGCACCCTGCGAAAACCCCGCCAACGCGGTCTGTTCCCCTGAAATCTCGTAGTGCAGCTGAACCTTGCGCACGAATGCCACCAGTTC
This sequence comes from Pseudomonadota bacterium, assembly GCA_023437255.1. Lineage (GTDB taxonomy): Bacteria > Pseudomonadota > Gammaproteobacteria > Burkholderiales > Burkholderiaceae_B > Yanghanlia. The sequence goes on from JAEZGR010000348.1 coordinate 4,718, forward strand.
TTCGAGATGCTCTTCGGCGCCCGAAGGAGGCAGAATCAGCATGGCAAACGGAAATGCCTGCTTCAGGGCTTCTGCCAGCGGGTACAGCTGTTCGGGCCCCGCGGCTTCGCCGTGCAGCAGAACAAACAGCAGGCGCGGCTTTTCTTCTTTGGGAATGAAGGCCAGCGTGGCGGAAAAATCAATCGTCGTCATGTCTTACCTTGTCTGACCCTCCATTCTACTGTGTCACTGAAAGCCAGACACCTGCAGGGAATTTGTGAAGCCGCCCTGAATTACTGTATATTTGTACAGGTATTCATCAGTTGTGCTTCTCATGGCCTCCCCTGCCCTGCGTTACCCCGAACGCATCCACCCCGCCCTCTGGCGCGCCACCCAATTGGCGCGGCCCGCCCACCCCACGGTAGCCACCGGCTTCGCCGCGCTCGACCGTGAGCTGCCGGGTCAGGGCTGGCCGGTGGGGCAGCTCATCGAAGTCATGCTCGAGCGCCCCGGCCTCGGCGAAATTCAGCTGTTCCGGCCCGCGCTCATGCGCCAATACCCCGAACGCAGCATCGCCCTGGTGCAGCCGCCTTATCCACCGTGCATACAGGCCTGGGCGCACTGGCAGCTGGCCCCCGAGCGCCTGTTATGGGTTCAGCCCCATAACGATGCCGATGCCCTCTGGGCCGTCGAACAGGCCTTGCGGCACAACGTCTGCGCCGCCGTCTTCTGCTGGGCCCACCCCATACGCATGCCAGCCTTGCGGCGCCTGCAGCTGCTGGCCAGGCAGAGCGACAGCCTGTGCATCATGATGCGCCCGGCTGCCGTACGCACGCAGTCCAGTGTTGCCGTGCTGCGGGTGGCGCTGCAGCCTTGCCGGGCAGGCCTGCAGCTGCACATCGTCAAGCGTCAGGGAGCGGCCTGGCCCGAACCCATCACGCTTCAACTCTACGCTTCACGTCAGGTGCCCGTGCATCATGCCCCTGTGGATCTGCCTGAAATGGCCTGAAGAACCCGGCATTGCAGTACCGCGCCAGACCCTTCTGCAAGATCTCGCGCTGGCCCTGCTGCAGTACAGCCCCCAGGTGGCCTGTTTTCGCCACGACTCAGTCGTGCTCGAAGTCAGCGCCAGCCTTGCCCTGTTCAAGGGGGTACGGCAGCTGTGCCGCCTGGTCAGGCATAGCGCCCTGGCCCTGGGCGCTGCCTGGCGCCTGGGCGTGGCGCCCTCGGCAACCGGTGCCTGGCTGCTGGCAGGCTACGCCCCCCCCAGGCACCGACGGGTGCTGCGCTCCACCAGTCTGGCACGCAACCTGGCCCATCTGCCCCTGCAGGCATTGCCCGAAGCCCGGCCACATGAACCCTGGCTCGAAGGCATTGGCTGCACCTCGCTGCAAGCCTTGCGCGCCCTGCCCAGGCAAGGTTTGCAGCAGCGCACCCGCCCCGAGCTCGTACACGCCCTCGATGCCGCCTACGCCCAGACCCCCGAAACCCTGGCCTGGTTCGAACCCCCTGAAACCTTTCGTCTGGCTCACGAGCCCGACTTCCACCTGAGCCGCGATTCAGCCATATTGGCAGCCGCTCAACCGCTGCTGCAGGCCTTGTGCGGGTGGCTGCAGCATCGCCAGCAGGCCCTGCACGATCTCGTGCTGGTGCTGCATCACGAAAAAGGTCGCCAGGCTGAACCCCCTACCCATGTCGTATTGCGGTTTTCGATGGCGGCCTGGCGCCTCGATGAGTTCAACCTGATTCTCAAAGAACGCCTTGGCCATGTCGTGCTGCGCAAGGCGGTGATCCGGCTCGAACTCGTTTCGGGGCCTGCCCTGCCTCGCGCGCCGACCAGCGCCACCCTTTTCCCCGACCCGGCCCGCCACGCCCAGGAAGAACGCCGCCTGCTCGATCTGCTCGCCGCCCGATTGGGGGCCGCCTGCATCCGCCGGCCTCAACCTCGCTTTCATCACCTGCCCGAACGCGCCAACCTTTGGGCAGCGGGCCCCGAAGCGCCGACCCAAGCACAGCCAGTCCGCACGGCAGACCATTCACCCTCTCCTGCGGCATCGCGAAGCCTCGCCGACTCACCCATGCCCGCCCCACCCGCCCGGCCCTTCTGGCTGTTGCCCGAACCGCAGCGCCTTGAGCTTCTGCACGAGCGCCCCGTGTATCAGGGGCGCCCGTTACGCCTCATCCAGGGCCCCGAACGCATCGAAACCGGCTGGAACGAAGGGGCGCATCAGCGCCGCGACTATTTCATGGCCGAAGACCCCGGAGGCGCTCGCTACTGGGTATACCGCGAACGCGAAACCGGCGAGGGGTGGTTTCTGCACGGGCTGTTTGCCTGAACCCGGCACGATCACTGAGCAAGCATGAATTTCGCCCTGAGCCGCTACGCGGAACTCGACTGCATCTCGAACTTCAGTTTTCTGAAGGGCGCCTCGCACCCTGAAGAACTGGTGGAAAGGGCCGCCGCGCTCGGCTACGAGGCTCTGGCGCTCAGCGACGAATGCTCACTCGCCGGCGTGGTCAGGGCCCACCAGGAAGCTCAGCGCCAGAATCTGCATCTGATCATCGGCAGCCGTTTCAGACTGGAAGAAGGCATGCAGATCATCGTTCTGGCCTGCAACCTGAATGGTTACGGCAACCTTTCTGAAACCATCACGCTGGCGCGACGCCGCAGTCCCAAAGGCAGGTATTGTCTGCGGCTTACCGATCTGGCCGAGCCAGCACCCGCTTTGGCCCACCTGCGCGGTCTGCCCGATTGCCTGGTGATACTCAAGCCCGAGCCCGACGTACAGCCGGCGGTACTCAACGCCCACCTCCAGGCACTGCGCACGGTCTTTGAGCAGCGGCTCTGGGTCGGCGTGACACTGCTGCATGGCCCCTCCGATGCGCACCATCTGGCCACCGCGCGGGCCGCCGGCGAACGCCTCGGTGTTCCGCTGGTGGCGTTGGGCGGGGTGGAAATGCATCGCCGTTCGCGCCAGCCGCTGCACGACACTCTGGCTGCGATCCGGCATGGCCGACCGCTTGGTGAAGTGATCGAGCACCTGCGCCCCAATGCGGAACATCATCTGCGCAGCCGTCTGCGTCTGGCCAACATGTACCCACCCGAGCTCCTGCAGGAAACGCTGCGCATACGCGAGTGCTGCCGCTTTTCGATGAGCGAGATCCGTTATCAATACCCCGAAGAGATCGTGCCTGCCGGCTACACCCCCGGCGTCTATCTGCGCCAGGAAACCCTGGCAGGCGCCCGGCGGCGTTACCCGCGCGGCATACCTCCCAAGGTCATGGCCCAGATCGATACCGAGCTGGCCCTCATCGCCGAGCTGGAATATGAGGCCTATTTTCTGACCGTCTACGACATCGTCAGTTTTGCCCGCAGGCGCGGCATTCTCTGCCAGGGTCGGGGCTCCGCCGCCAACTCGGCCGTTTGCTATTGCCTGGGCATCACTGAAGTCGACCCGCATAGCAGCAATACGCTCTTCGCCCGTTTCATCAGCCGCGAGCGCAATGAACCGCCCGATATCGATGTCGATTTCGAACACCAGCGGCGCGAGGAAGTGATTCAGTACATCTACGAACGCTACGGTCGCGAACGGGCGGCGTTGGCCGCCGTGACCACGACCTATCGCCACCGCAGTGCCATGCGCGACACGGGCAAGGCACTGGGGCTGGATGCCGACCTGATCGAGCGGGTCGCCAAATCCTTCCAGTACTGGAACAGCAAAAAAGACCTGCAAGAGAAGATCGGCGAACAGGGCCTGGCCGCGAACACCCGTGAGGCCCGCTTGTGGTCCGGTCTCGCGCAGACCCTCAAGGGCTTCCCCCGGCACCTGTCGCAGCACCCCGGTGGATTCGTGATTTCTCAAGGCAAGCTGTCGCGGCTTGTTCCCATCGAGAATGCCGCCATGGCAGACCGCTGCGTCGTGCAATGGAACAAAGACGACCTCGATGCCCTGGGGCTGCTGAAGGTCGACGTGCTGGCGCTGGGCATGTTGAGCGCCCTGCAGCGCTGCCTGACCATGGTCAGCACATTGCGGGGGCAGCCCTTTGCCCTGCAGGATATCCGCCCCGACGACACCGCCACCTTCGACATGATCTGCAAGGCCGACACCATCGGCGTGTTCCAGATTGAATCGCGGGCACAGATGAGCATGCTGCCCCGCCTGAAGCCGCGCGAGTTCTACGACCTGGTGATTCAGGTGGCCATTGTGCGACCCGGGCCCATACAGGGGGGCATGGTCCATCCCTATCTGCGTCGCCGACAGGGCCATGAAGATGCTGTCACGCCCTCGCCGGAGCTCGACGAGGTGCTCAAACGCACTCTGGGTGTGCCGATTTTCCAGGAGCAGGCCATGCAGATCGCCATGGTGGCCGCCGATTTCAGCGCCGATGAGGCCGATGAGCTGCGCCGCGCCATGGCAGCGTGGCGGCGACCGGGCAGCGTTGACCGCTTTCGGCAGCGCCTGCTGAACGGCATGCGGGCCAAGGGCTACGACGAGACGTTTGCCCTGCAGATCTTCCAGCAGCTGGAAGGCTTCGGCGAATACGGATTTCCCGAGAGTCACTCGGCAAGCTTCGCACGGTTGGCTTACTGCAGCGCCTGGCTCAAGTGCCATGAGCCGGCCGCCTTTCTGGCCGCCCTGCTCAATTCACAGCCCATGGGCTTTTATGCGCCCAGCCAGCTGGTGCAGGATGCCCGGCGTCACAACGTCGAGGTACGACCCGTCGATATACACGCCAGCTGCTGGGAGTCCACGCTGGAGCCCACGACTGCCCCGCCCGGCACCCAACCGGCCGTGCGCCTCGGTTTCAATCAGATTTCGGGCCTTGCACAGCAGGCGGTTGAACGCATCGAAACCGCAAGGCGGCACCAGCCCTTTGTATCGCTACAAGATCTTGCGACCCGTGCGGCTCTGAACCGGCGCGAAATGAACATTCTTGCTCAGGCCGGAGCGCTAAAGGCACTGAGCAGCAACCGTCGTGAGGCACAGTGGCAGTCGGCCCTGCTGCCCGCCGCGGGGCTGCTGCGAGGCGCCCCCATCCGCGAAACAACCCGCCCCACGCTGCCCGCCATGTCCGAAAACGAGCATATCGTCAGCGACTATCGCACCCTGGGGCTGACGCTGGGGCGGCATCCCCTGGCCCTGCTGCGCCACTTGCTGGCCGCGCGCCGCTTCGTGCCGGCCGATGAATTGCGGGCACACTGGCCCGATCGCAGGCTGGCACGGGCCTGCGGCCTGGTCACTTCACGCCAGCGGCCAGGTACGGCACACGGCACCATTTTCGTGACCCTCGAAGACGAAACCGGCTATGTGAATGTGATCGTGCGGCCTGAATTGGCCGAGCGACAGCATGCGGAGCTCACGACTTCCAACCTGCTGGGCGTGTATGGGGTGTGGCAACGTCACGAAGAAGTGCGTCACCTGATCGCGCAACGCCTCGTGAACCTCGATGCATTGCTGGGCGAGCTGCGCACGCGCAGCCGCGACTTCCACTAAAATTTCATCTTTAAACGCAACACAGGAAGTCCGCCATGAGCAGCCCGCTCAAGACCCGTCTGTCCGAATCGGTAAAAGACGCCATGCGCGCCCGCGACTCCGCCCGTCTGGGCACCCTTCGCCTGCTGCAGGCCGCCATCAAGCAGAAGGAAGTCGACGAACGCATCGAACTGACCGACGCCGACATCACGGCCATCATCGAAAAACAGGTAAAGCAGCGACGCGAATCCATCGCCGCCTATGAACAGGCAGGCCGCACCGAAACGGCTGAACAAGAAAGGGCTGAAGTGGCCGTGTTGCAGGAGTTCCTGCCCGAAGCCGCCACCCCCGCCGAGATCGATGCAGCGATCACGCAGGCACTGGAAGAAGTCCAGGCTCAGGGAGTCAGCGGCCCCGCTGCCATGGGCAAGGTCATGGGTCTGCTCAAGGCCCGCCTGGCCGGCCGCGCAGAAATGACTGCCGTCTCGGCCCAGGTCAAAGCCCGGCTGATGTAAGCACCCCGGGGCACCGTAAGCCGCCCCTGCGGCTTACGAGCAGGCCTCGTTCAGCACCTGCGAGTCAGTGCATGTGCTGCACGGGTAGTCGACATACCCCGCCGGGCCCTCGCGGTAATACGTAGACGTATCGCCTTCTTGCAGCGGTGCGCCGGCTTTGAGTCGACGCACCAGATCCGGGTTCGAGATGAACGGCCGGCCAAACGCCACAGCGTCGGCAAGACCCGTCGCCACGACCTGCTGGGCGCGATCGAGTGTGTAATCCTGATTCACGACCAGGCCACCTTCGAATTCAGCGCGCAGCCGGGCAGTGAGATCATGATGCCCCGGGGCCTCGCGCAGGAATATGAACCCTACCCCCCGACGGCTCAGTTCGCGCGCCACGTAGGTGAAC
>JAEZGR010000374.1 GCA_023437255.1 Pseudomonadota bacterium
GTATTCGGTGGCTCCCCGAACAGGGCTCGAACCTGTGACCTGCGGATTAACAGTCCGTCGCTCTACCGACTGAGCTATCGGGGAACTGAAGAAGAGGAAATATAGCACGTTTTTAAAACCTTGTGCAAGCCCCCTCTTCGTTCAATCTTCCTTGCTGTACTGCCGCATGCGGCGCCGGGAAAATTGAAGAGCGATTTATAGCACGGTACTTCCAACGTCGTCAAATCACCCCAACGCCCACCAGGCCGGCATTAGCTCATACATAAATTTCATTAGCACGTTTCCTCATATCAATAGCCAAAATCAATATTGGAAGCCTTAAAGGTTCCGACGCATCATTGCCCTGTCTGAGCAATCCAATGCGACCTCCCCCAGCGGACGGCGCCACAAACACAGGGCTAGTCATGAAACTCTCCAGAAGAACCTTTCTCAGTCAGACGTCGCTGGCCACGCTGCTGGCGGGCGTCCCTGCCTGGGCGCGCAGCGCCGCGCAAGCGTCGGTCGCCGGCGGCAGCCAGGACATTCGCAACGGCATCGTGAACTTTGCGATCACGCCGGAGCCGCCCGTACTCGTTTCCTTCGCCAACACCAGCGGTACGTCGGTGACGGTCAGCAGCAAGGTGCTGGAAGGCCTGCTGGAGTACGACCGGGAACTGAAACCGCGCCCTCAGTTGGCGATCGCCTGGGAGATCAGCTCCGACGGCCTGACTTACACCTTCTCGCTGCGCCCGAACGTGCGCTGGCACGACGGCGAACTCTTCACCGCTGAAGACGTGATCTTCTCTTTGCAGGCGGCCAAGAAGTACCACCCGCGCGGCGCTGCCACGTTTGCCAACCTGGAAGACGCGCAGGCCGTGGATACGCACACGGTCCGGCTGCACCTCTCGAAGCCGGCCCCTTACCTGATTCTGGCGCTGGCCGCCGGTGAAACCCCGATTCTGCCGGCCCACCGCTACACGCTTGAAAACGCACTTCAGAATCCGCTGAACAGCGCGCCGGTCGGCACCGGCCCCTACAAGTTCAAGGAGTGGTCGCGCGGCAGTCACATCATCTACGAACGCAATCCGGATTACTGGCTGGCCGATCACCCCAAGGTCCAGACGATCATTTTCCGTGTCATGCCCGACAGCGCGGCCCGCCTGAATGCCTTCAAGAACCGTTCCATCGATATTGGTGCGCACAGCCCGATTCCGCTGAGCGAGATCCCCCGCCTGGGCGACTTCCCGCATCTGGCCGTTTCAACCGACGGCTACGAGGACAACGCCACAATCACGGCGCTGGAATTCAACCTCGACCGCGAGCACCTGGCCAAGCTGCCGGTTCGCCAGGCGATTGCGCATGCGCTGAACCGGGAACAGATCAAGAAGATCGCGTTCTACGGTTACGCCGATGTCACGGTCGCGCCGGTCTCGAAACGCAGCTTCCCCAAATACCATCTGGATATTGCCGACCCCTACCCCTACGACGTGGAACGCGCCAACCAGCTTCTGGATGAGGCGGGATACCCGCGCAAGGCAGGCGGCAACCGCTTTGAATTGAACCTGCATTCCAATCCCTTCAACCCGGGCTTCGTGCGCACCGCCGCGTATATCCGCTCCGCCCTCGCCCGTATCGGCATCCATGTGACGCTGCACGAGCAGGACCCGGGCAGCTATATCCGCAGCGTGTACACCAATCGCGAATTCGATATCACCGTCAGCGGCGTCAGCACGATGTTCGACCCGACAGTGGGTCTACAACGTATCTACTACTCGAAGAGCTTCGATCCTGCCATTCCGTTCTCCAACGCGAACCACTATCACAATCCGGAGGTGGACCGGCTGCTCGAGGCAGCAGCGGTGGAGGCCAACGATGACCGGCGCGCCGAGCAGTTCAAGGCCTTCCAGGAAATCGTCGTGCGCGAAATACCGACCATCGCGCTGGCGCAGGCGCACGGCGTAACGGTGTACAACAAGCGCGTGAGCGGCTTCGAGCACACGGCGGCCGGCACACGTGGAAACCTGGCCTTCCTGGAAGCGCGCGATGCCTGATTTCAGTTCAGCCGTAGGCCGCCGGCTTCTGCAGGCGCTTCCCACCGTGGCGGGCATTCTGATCTTGAACTTTCTGCTGCTGCAGCAAGTGCCCGGCGACGCGGTCGATATCATGGCCGGTGAAGCCGGGGGAGCCACGGCCGAGAGCATGTCCGCCCTGCGCCAGGCCTACGGAATGGACGGAAGTCTTGTGCAGCGGCTGACCGCCTATGTCGGCAATCTGCTGCAGGGTAACCTGGGCGTGTCGCCCCGCTTCAACGAACCGGTGCTGTCACTCATTCTTGACCGGCTGCCGAACAGCCTGTTTCTGGTGCTGTCGGGCCTGGCGCTGGCGATCTGCGTGGGCATAGCCATCGGTACCATCATGGCCGTGTACGCCGGTCGTCTGCCCGATCGCTTGCTTTCGCTGCTGAATCTGCTGCTGTATTCCACACCGGGATTCTGGATCGGTCTGCTGCTGATTCTGTTCTTCTCGGTTCAGCTGGGCTGGCTGCCGGCCAATGGCCACGCCACGGTGGGCGTGCCGCTCGAAGGCATGGCATGGCTGACGGATCGCGCCAGCCATGCCGTGTTGCCCATCGTCACTGTCGCGACGTTCTTCATCGCGGTCTATGCCCGCCTCACACGCGCCGCGATGCTGGAAGTGCGCAACCTCGACTTCGTGCGCACGGCGCGCGCAAAGGGGCTGCACCCGCTGCGCATCACGCTGCGTCATACGCTGCGCAACGCGCTGATACCCGTCAGCACGATGGCCGGCGTGCATTTCGCCGCGCTGTTCGGCGGGGCTGCCGTGACCGAAACGGTCTTCGGCTGGCCGGGTCTGGGGCGTCTGACACTCGACGCCGTGATGACGCGCGACTTCAATCTTCTGCTGGGCATTCTGCTGCTCTCGTCCTTTGTGGTCGTCGTGGTCAACATCCTGATCGACCTGCTGCAGCAATGGCTCGATCCCCGCACCCGGGCACTGTCATGAAAGTCACCGCACTCCCCTCTATCCAGACGGCAGCGACATTGCACCCTCAGCGTCATGCAATATGGCGCCAGCTGCGCTCGCCGCTCACCGCAGCAGGCGTCCTCATCATGCTGGCCATCCTGCTGGTGGCGGCCTTCGCCGACCTGCTGGCGCCCGGCGACCCGCTCGACATGGCGGGTATCCCGCTGCTGTGGCCGGGCGACGATCCCGCCCATCTTCTGGGTACTGACTCTCTTGGTCGCGATGTCTATGCCGGTCTGGTGCACGGTGCCCGGGCATCGCTCGCCATCGGCTTTTCGGCAGCGGCCATCAGCCTGGGCATCGGCGTGCTGATAGGCACCTTCAGTGGTTACTACGGCGGCGGCATCGACCGCGCCCTGATGCGCGTCACCGAACTCTTCCAGACGATTCCTTCCTTCCTGCTGGTGATCGTGCTGGTCGCGATCCACGGCCCGACACTCGCGGTGATCCAGACGGCCATCGGCCTGGCCGCCTGGCCCGAGATCGCCCGCCTGACGCGTGCGGAGTTCCGACGCCTTCGCCATCAGGAGTTTGTACAAGCGGCCCGTGCTGCCGGG
>JAEZGR010000316.1 GCA_023437255.1 Pseudomonadota bacterium
GGTTGGCGACATCAAGCGCGCCCGAAAGCATGGTGTAGGCCTCGCTGTCGAGCACCTTTTTGTCGTGCGCCACCTCGAGGAAATCCTTGATGTCCTCGCGGTCTTCGGGCTCGACGGGCCGCAGGAAGGCAGTAAGACGGGCAAACAGGGATTTGGAACCCGTTCTGGGTTGTCGGGGTTCTGAATCGGAGGGGCTAGGGTCTGACATTGTCCAGGGGACGTGTTGATGGAGGGATTAGGATAACTCAAATCTCGCAGCGCTGCCGTGCGGGAATTGACGGTGATCAGCAGTAGGGATCGGGGATACGCAGGCTTGCGAGAATGCGCGTTTCCAGCGATTCCATGCGTTGCGCCTCTGCGTCGTCGAGGTGATCGTGCCCCAGTGCGTGCAGGACGCCATGCACGACAAGGTGTGCGGCATGGTTGAGCAGCGGTTTACCCTGTTCCTCGGCCTCACGGTGCAGAACGGGTACGCATAGCACCAGGTCGCCGCCCGCGCTGCCGGCCGGGTCTACACCGTATTCGAAGGTGAGCACGTTGGTGGCGTAGTCACGCCCCCGATAGTCACGATTCAGGCTGCGGCCTTCTTCTTCGTCGACCAGCCGCAGCGTCAGCTCGACGTGCGTGAAACGGGCGGCGCCGGCAGTCTCGACTTCGTGGGCCGCCGCATAGTCGACGGCGCGTTGGGCCCAACGCCGGAGTTTCCAGCGCGGCAGTTCGGGCGCAGCCGTACCGTACTGGACCGACAGGGCCAGGCTGGGCGTGGGGGCCGGCTCAGGAGACATGGTCTCCCGCCGCCTCGTAGGCCTCGACAATGCGCGCCACCAGCGGGTGGCGCACCACATCGCGGCTGGTAAAACGCGTGGTGGCAATGCCCTGCACCGACTCCAGCACGTCGACCGCATGCGCCAGGCCGCTGCGCTGCCCCTTGGGCAGGTCGATCTGAGATGGATCGCCGTTGATGACAGCCTTGCTGCCGAAGCCGATCCGGGTCAGGAACATCTTCATCTGTTCCGGGGTGGTGTTCTGGGCCTCGTCGAGAATCACGAACGAATGATTGAGCGTGCGCCCGCGCATGTAGGCCAGGGGGGCGATCTCGATGGTCTGCTTCTCGAAGAGACGCTGCACCTTGTCGAAACCCATGAGGTCGTACAGGGCGTCATAGAGCGGGCGCAGATACGGATCGACCTTTTGCTCCAGATCGCCAGGCAAAAAGCCGAGCCGTTCGCCGGCTTCGACGGCCGGGCGGGTGAGGATCAGGCGCTGGACGCTCTCGCGCTCCAGCGCATCGATGGCACAGGCGACAGCCAGCCAGGTCTTGCCGGTGCCGGCGGGACCGACGCCGAAGGTGATGTCGTGCTTGAGAATCTGGTTCAGATAGTCGCGCTGACGCGGCGTGCGCGGGCGCAGATCGCTGCGCCGGGTGCGCAGGCTCAGGCTCATGTCGTCGACGGGCGGCAGGTCCGGAAGAGGTTGAGCGGGTGCAGCGGCTTCGTCGCCCTGTTCTGCGGCAAGGCGACCCGCACCGAGTTCGACCAGCCCGAGTTGGACGTCGTCGATCGACAGCGGGCCCTTGGCCGCGCGCTCGTGAAACCATTCGAGCGCCTTGCCTGCGGTGCCGGCGTTGGTGCCGGTCAGGGTGACATGGTTGCCGCGACGGCTCAGGCCCACGTTCCAGCCATCGGCAATCTGACGCAGATTCTCATCGAGCGGGCCGCACAGATTGGCGAGCTGCGTGTTGCCCCCTTGAAGGTGGATGACGACGGGCCGGGCGGTCGAGCGTGAACTCATGCAGTTTCCTTTGCCGTAATGGCAGTTTCGCCGGCTTCGACGAGCCGGCCGCGCAGCGAGTTGGTCATCGTGCGCGTGATCACGACATCGACCATCTGGCCGACGAGGCGGGGGTGCCCCACGAAGTTCACCATGCGGTTGTTCTCGGTGCGGCCCGCGAACTCGTTCGGATCGCGACGTGACGGGCGTTCGACCAGAACACGTTGCACCGTGCCGACCATGGCTTCGCTGATGGCGGCTGCCTGCGCATTCACCAGTTCCTGCAGGCGGTACAGCCGCTCGAGCTTGACTTGCTGAGGCGTGTCGTCTTCGAGATCGGCAGCCGGCGTGCCCGGGCGACGCGAATACACGAACGAGAACGATTGATCGAAGCCCACATCACGGATCAGATCGAGGGTCTTCTGGAAGGCGGCTTCCGTTTCGCCGGGAAAACCGACGATGAAGTCGGAAGACAGTGTCATGTCGGGGCGCGCCTGACGCAGGCGGCGCACGATCGACTTGAATTCCAGCGTGGTGTAGCCGCGCTTCATGGCCGCCAGAACGCGATCGCTGCCGGCCTGCACCGGCAAATGCAGGAAGGGCACGAGTTTGGGCAGCTTGCCGTGCGCCTCGATCAGGCGCGTGGTCATTTCCTTGGGGTGCGAGGTGGTGTAGCGAATACGCTCGATGCCGGGAATCTCGTGCACATATTCGAGCAGCATGGCGAAGTCGGCGATGCCGCCGCGCTCGTCGAGGGCGCCGCGGTAGGCG
>JAEZGR010000323.1 GCA_023437255.1 Pseudomonadota bacterium
CTCGCCGATCTCGTTGATCTCGGTGTGGATGTGATTCGCTTGAGCCCCCAGTCGCAACACATGGAAGAGGTCGTCAAGGTGTTCCGCTCGGTGCTCGATGGCGAGCAGGGCGCGGCGGCCGCTCACGAGCGGTTGCTGCCGCGCATGCCGGCGGCTCCCTGCAACGGTTATTGGTACGGTCGCCCCGGCCTCGACATGGTATTGCCTCATACAGCAGGAGCAGCATAATGACGACGAATCACACCTTCAGAATCCCCGCGCCGGTGGGGCGGCTCCTGGGCCTGTTGCCCCGTCGTCCGGGCTCGCAGTTGTTCGTCGTGGGGCTGAACCTTGCGCTTACGCCGCACCTGCCCGTCGATTCCATCACCATGCTCGAGGGCAGATCGCTGCGCATCGAAGTCTCCGACGCGAATCTGCAGTTCGACTACACGTGGCGGGGCAATGCATTCAGGGCGGCAAATCATGGCGGTCAGGCACCCGATCTCACCATAAGGGCGAGCGCCTGGGATTTTCACCAGCTTCTACGGCGGGGGGAAGACCCCGACACGCTGTTTTTCAGCCGGCGCCTCGTCATGGAGGGTGACACGGAGCTCGGTCTCTGGGTGAAGAACACACTCGATGCGCTCGACATTGAAGTGCTGCGGCCGGGAAGGGTGCTGGCCGGGCTGTTTGCGCTTCAGGGCGTCGGTCTGCGCACGCCTGGCCACTGAGGCGGCAAGCCTGTGGCGGCACACCTGGTAGGCCGCCCGGCTTTTGACGGGTGCGCGGTGGGTGGTACCATCACCGCGCCAACCCGCTCGCCTTGCCGGAGTCGCCTTGAGTCGTCAGAACGCCGTTTCATCCGTAGAACCAGGGGTCCTCGTACTGCATTCCAATCGTATGGAAGTGCTGTGCGACACCATGATCAGCCTGTTGCAGGCATCACCGCTAGACCCCCTGGAAACTGACATCATTGCCGTGCAGAGCAACGGCATCGCACAGTGGTTGCGGGGCCGTATCGCGCTGGGCTCGCCACACGGTTCACCCGGCATCGCGGCAGCGCTCGATACGCCCATGCCGTCGCGGCTGATGTGGTCGTTATATCGTCGTGTGCTTGGAGAGGAGTCGGTTCCCGAGTTTTCGCCGCTCGACAAGCAGCCCCTGGTCTGGCGCCTGATGCGCCTGTTGGGCAACCTGGCGGGTGATCAGGCATACGAGCCCCTGCAACGCTTCCTGCAAGATGACCCCGACCTGCGCAAGCGCCATCAACTGGCGCTGCGCCTGGCAGATCTGTTCGACCAGTATCAGGTCTATCGGGCGGACTGGCTTGCCGACTGGGCAGCCGGCAACGATGTTCTACGCGGCGCCGGTCAGGCCCGTGCGCTGGATGCTGACCAGTGCTGGCAGGCAGCATTGTGGCGCGAAATTCTCACCGACGTGGGCCCCGAAGGCAGGGTGGCCGGGCGTGCGGTGGTGCACGCGCGCTTCATCCATACCCTGCGCACATGGCAGGTGCACGCCGGCGAACCTGATTTGCCGAGGCGCATTGTCGTGTTTGGCGTAAGCAGTCTTCCGCGGCAGGCGTTGGAGGCGCTGGTGGAGGTTGGTCGCTGGACCCAGGTCCTGGTGTGCGTTCATAACCCGTGCAAGTTTCATTGGGCCGACATCGTGGAAGGCCGCACGCTGTTGCGGCGTGTCACGCGGCGACGCCCCATGCGCCCGGGCATGCCGGAAGAGCTGGATTTCGATCAGCTGCATGCCCACGCCCATCCCTTGTTGGCGTCGTGGGGCCGGCAGGGGCGGGACTACCTGGCATTGCTCGAAGAGCTGGAAGACGAACGCACGACACTCGCCGCCGCCGCAGAGGCGGATGCAAACCCGGTGAATTTCCAGATGATCGAGGCGTTTGCGGGGGCGGAATCCGCATCGATGCTCGAGCAGGTGCAGGCCGATATCCTCCATCTGGAATCCGTGCCGGCCATTCGCGGACAGAACCGGGTGCTGTCAGACAAAGATCGCTCCATCTGTTTTCATGTGGCGCACAGCCCCATGCGCGAGGTCGAGATCCTGCACGATCAATTGCTCGCTGCGTTCGATGCGGATCACACCCTGCAGCCAGACGATGTGATCGTGATGGTGCCCGATATCGAAAAGTACGCGCCCTACATCGATGCGGTGTTCGGGCTATACACGGCCGGCGACAGTCGCCGTCTGCCGTACTTCATCGTTGACCGGGGGCCGGGCAGCGTGAATACCGTGCTCGACGCCGTCACGCGTCTGCTCTCGCTGCCGCAGGCGAGGCTGGGAGTCGGTGAAGTGTTGGATTTGCTCGATATCGTGGCGGTGCGACGGCGATTCGGGCTGAACGAACAGGACCTGGCGGTGATGCGCGACTGGATCACCGGCGCGAACGTCCGTTGGGGGCTCGATAGCGGGCACCGTGAGGGGATGGGGGTGGCGATGCATAGCAGTCTCTCGCACCTTCACACCTGGGAATTCGGCCTGAAACGCATGCTGCTGGGTTATGCCATGGGTGATGGTGCCGAGTGGAACGGCATCGCGCCCTTTGGAGACGTGGCCGGTCTGGAAGCGCGTCTGGCCGGCTCGCTCGATCTCGTGATCCAGCGCATGTCCCATCATGCGCGAGCGTTGGCCACGCCGGCGACACCGGCGCAATGGGTACAGCGCTTGAGCGCGTTGCTCGATGATTTCATCGACGATGGTGAAGACGTTGCTGCCTTTACCGTCGAGCAGTTGCGTCAGGCGCTGGACGACTGGCTCGACGAATGTGAGGCAGCCGGATTCGAGGAAGCGCTGAGCCTGTCTGTGGTGACACGTCACTGGCTTTCGTGTTTCCAGTCGACGGGTCTCGCGCAGCGCTTCACAAGCGGGGCCATTACTTTTGCCACGCTCATGCCCATGCGTGCGATCCCCTTCAGGCATGTGTGCCTGCTGGGCATGAACGATGGCGATTACCCGCGCGCGCGCATGCCCACGCCGTTCGATCTGATGCAGACCGACTACCGGCCGGGCGATCGGTCGCGGCGCGACGATGACCGCTATCTGTTTCTGGAAGCGCTGCTTTCGGCCCGCGAGCGCTTTTATGTATCGTGGGTTGGTCGCAGCATTGTCGACAACACCGAGCGTCCGCCTTCCGTGCTGGTGGCGCAATTGCGCGACCATTTGGCTGCTGGCTGGCATTCCGAGGGGCGACCTGATGAGGTGTTGGCACGGATCACCACGGTGCACCCGCTGCAGGCGTTCAGTGGCGCGTATTTTGTCGACCCCGCGCCGGATGCCCGGCTGTTCACCTATGCACGTGAATGGCGTGGTGCTCCAGCCACTGAAGGGGCGACACCAAGTCAGGTCACCGGTTCTTTGCCCGCACTCCAGCGCGAGGAACCGCTGAGCTTTCATGAATTGGAATCTTTCCTGAAGCATCCCGTGGTGGAGTTTTTTCAGCAACGTCTGGATGTCAAGATCGAAGAGAGCGAAGCACTCAGCGACGAAGAGATGTTCCTCTCCGACCGACTCAGTACCTGGGGCCTTTACGACGCATTGATCCGAGCCTGTGCCGGCCCGCTTGCCGAGCAGGGCGACGTGATGGCCCGCTGTGACGCTGAGCTGGCCCGTATGGAGCGGAGCGGTCAACTGGCTTTCGGGGTGGCCGGCAAGCTAGAGTCGCAGGAATGTCGGGCCTCGTTTCAAAAGATGGTCGATGACTGGCGCACCCACGTCGACGAATGGCCGGAGGTTGACGAGCTCGGCATTGAGGTCAGCATTGGATGCGAAGGCACGCCGGGGCTGGCCGGATGGCTGGGACCATTGCGCCGCAGGTCGGACGGAGCGGTTCTTCGCCTGGAAATGCAGGCCTCCCGTATGTTGACCGGCCGTTCCGAGTGGAGCGACAGAAACCTGGTGGGGCACTGGGTGCGGCATCTGGCGGCCAACAGCCAGGGCCACCGTCTCACCACGATCGTGTTGAGCCCGGCCGGTTCGCCACGGTTTGAGCCGGTGGAGCCGGCACAGGCAAGCGCGTGGCTGGACGCCATGCTGCAGGCGTGGGTCGAAGGCATGCGCAGGCCCCTGCCGTTCAAAGCCGAGTTTGCCAACCCGGTGCTGAGCTCCTTGGGCTATGCACCGCTACCTGCCCCGGGCACAGATGAATGGCGCGCATGGGTCGAATCCGACGCACTGACCGACAAGATCGCCAAGTGCTTTGAGGAGAGCTGGAACCAGGCGGGTCGACGGGAGGCCGTGTACGAGCGTCGCGCTTACCCCACCCTGGATGCGCTGTGCGCAGGCGACGAATTGATCACCTGGATCGTACGTTTGTTCAGCCCGCTGTTTACCGCGACCCGCGCCAAGGGCAAGGGCAAAGGCAAAAAGGAGGGCGCATGAGTCTCACGACTTCTGGATCGGAAACTGTACAACGGCTGGATGCGTTGCGCTTCCCCTTGTGGGGCAGCCGCATGATCGAAGCCAGTGCGGGTACGGGCAAGACCTACACGATCGCCAGCCTGTATGTTCGACTCGTTCTGGGGCATGGCGACCTGTTGGAAAGTCGATCGCTCATGCCGCCAGACATTCTGGTGGTGACCTTCACCCGGGCCGCCACCAAAGAGCTTCGTGACCGGATACGGCGACGCCTGACGGAAGCCGCTGCCTGCTTCTTGCAGGAAGCGCCGGGCGATCCGTTCCTGCAGGGCCTGCGCGCGGACTATCCGCCGGAACGCTGGCCCGCCTGTGCGCGGCTTCTGCAGGTGGCCGCCGAGTGGATGGACGATGCAGCGGTCGAAACCATCGATGCGTGGTGCTACCGCATGCTGCGTGAGCATGCCTTCGACAGCGCGAGCCTCTTCGAACTTGAGATGGATGTCGATGAGGCCGAACGGGTGGCCGAGGCCACGCGCGACTACTGGCGGATTCACATCGCACCGCTCGACGAAGAGCTGTTTGGCCGGGTGCTGAAGCTGATCAGCACTCACAAACCCTGGCGCAGATCGCGCTCGCCGAATGACTGCGACACGCTGGCAGCCACGTTGCAGGGCTGGCTGCCGCATGCAGACCTTTACGTTGACGCAGTCGAGGCGACAGACGCGCTTGAGCGCGTTAGGCGCGAGGTGGAGGCGCTCAAGGCCCCCTGGAAGCAGTGGGTGCCGGAACTGCGCGGCATTCTGCAGAAGGCCTACGACGATGGCCATATGGATCGCAGGTCGATGTCCAGCAGGACCTGGCCTGTGTGGCTCGACGCGATGGGCGACTGGGCGGACGGCACGTCGCTGGAAGCGCCCCTGGCTGATTCGTCGACAATGTGGAGGCGCCTGACTCCTGAGGGTATCGCCGAGGTCTGGAAGGTCGGTGAGCCGCCCGAACATGCCGCTTTTCAGGCCGTGTGCACCCTGCGTGACGATTTGAAGCGGGCTCAACAACACTTTACCTGCGTGCTTCAGCATGCCGCCCGGTGGGTCGCGCGCCGCATGGCCGAGCTGCGACGCCAGCGGGCAATGCTCAGTTTCAGAGGCCTGACCGAGCAGCTCGATGCCGCACTGGCGGGGCCCAACGGTGAGCGCCTTGCTGCGCGCCTGCGCAACCAGTTTCCGGCCGCGCTGATCGATGAGTTTCAGGACACGAATCCGCATCAATATCGCATCTACGAGCGTATCTACGATATTGGATCGAACAGTCGCAGCACACTGCTGGCATTGATCGGGGACCCGAAACAGGCCATCTACCGGTTCCGCGGCGCCGATATCCACGCCTATCTGGCGGCGCGCCGCCATTGCGAGGGCAGGCTCTATACGCTCGACAGCAACTACCGTTCAAGCCCGGCCATGGTGGGCGCGGTGAACCACCTGTTCAGCCAGGGCGAAGCGCTGCGCGAGCGGGGCGCCTTCATGTTCCGTCGCGGAGCCGATGGCGCGGCAAGGAATCCGGTGCCATTCAATCCGGTGAGTGCCGCTGCCGATCCCGGCGCCTGGCTGATAGACGGGCAGCCGGCCATCGCAATGACGGTGTGGCGCGTCGAGAGCGATGAGCCTGGCGCCGATGGCCGGCCAGGCGCCTCAGACGATGCGGGCCTCGGAGCGCGACCGCCACGCCGTGCAGGCAACACAGACGAACAGGTGGCCGAGGCATGCGCATCCGAGATTCTGCATCTCCTTCAGCTCGGTGTGCAGGGCAGGGCGGGCTTCAGGAAGGGCGAAGTTTTTAGGCCGCTCAGCACTGCCGACATTGCCGTGCTCGTCAACTCCGGTCGCGAGGCAGGCGCGCTGCGACAGGCCCTGGCACTGCGCGGCATTCGCAGCGTGTATCTGTCCGACGATTCCTCGGTATTCCGCAGCAATGCGGCCATCGACATGCTGGCTTGGCTGCGGGCCTGCGCGGAGCCCGAGCGAGGCGAGTTCGTGCGGGCTGCGCTGGCCACGGCGGGTCTCGGGCTGGCCTGGACCAGGCTGGATGCTCTGGTGCGCGACGAAGTGGTGTGGGAAAGCATGCTTGAGCGCTTTGCCGGATACAAGGAAGACTGGCGGAGGCGGGGCGTGCTGCCCATGTTGCGCCAGCTGATGCATGATTTCGGCGTTCCCGCACGATTGTTGACGGCTCAGCAGGCCATGAATCTCGAAGGGGAGCGAGACCTCACCGATTTCCTGCACCTGGCCGAATTGCTGCAGGCCGCCTCGGGAACACTCGACGGCGAACATGCCCTGCTCCGTTTTCTCGAGGAACACATTGAGCGCGGCGGCGAGCCGGGCGAAGACGGCGACGTCTCGCGCATGCGACTCGAAGACGATGCGGGGCTTGTGCAGATCGTTACCGTGCATAAGTCCAAGGGGCTGGAGTATCCGCTGGTGTTCTACCCCTATGCCTATCGCGGCTGGTCGAAGACTTCGATTGAACTCCCGGTGCTGCACCGAACTACCGAGGGTGGCGAAGCGCAGGTCATTGCCAGTCTGGCGGGTGTCGACGCGGGGACCCAGGCAGAGATTCTCGCCGGGGTGGAACGGGAGCGGTTGGCGGAGGATCTCCGCAAGCTGTATGTGGCGCTCACCCGGGCAAGGCACGCAACCTGGGTCGCGCTGGTACCCGAAACTGAATTGGGTGCGTCCGCCTTCGGCTATCTGATGGGGGGGCCGCAGGCGTGTGAGCCCGACGCATTTGAGGCGAGTCTCGGCAGGCTGGTGGGCGATTGCCCGGATATTGCAGTGCAACCGCTCCCACACGGCACGGCCGGCTGGTACAGCACACCCCATGCGCAGGCAGGCCCCTGGCAATGGCGCAGCATGGGCCGTGACATCGTTCAACACTGGAGCGTGAGCAGTTATTCCGCCATGGCCCGGATGGCGCTGGATCAACCCGGTTTTGCAGCGGGCTTGCCTTCAGCGGCTGCGGCTGCACTGCCCGACGACGCCCAGCGCGAGGTGTTTCTGGAAGCCTACGCCTCGCAGGTCCAGCTCGAGGACGAGGTGCTGCGGGAGGCGGAATCGGCGGGGTTGCACGGCTTTCCCCGCGGTGCGGCGGCCGGCAGTTTCATCCACGGTTTGCTGGAGTGGCTGCTTCGGCAGGGGCCGCGCCGCGTGCTTCAGGACCCGGCCGCCTGCCGCGCCATGGTGGAGCGGCGCTGCCGCAGCCGGGGCTGGCTCGAGCACGCACCCGCATTGGCCGAGTGGCTGGTCGAATTCGTGACACAGCGCTTCCATATCGAACTGCCCGGGGTGGGTACCCAGGCAGACCTGGTACTCGCCGACCTGGCCGTGCACATGCCGGAAATGGAGTTCTGGTGTGGCGTGCGCAATGCGGATCTTCCGACGCTTGATGCGCTGGCGGTCAAGTACTGCCAACCGGACGCGCCCCGTGCGCGTATTACGCGCGGCCGTTTCAACGGCCTATTGCGCGGGTTTATCGACCTCGCGTTCGAGCACGACGGTCGTTTTTACGTCGCCGATTACAAATCCAATCATCTGGGCGTGAACGAAGAGGCCTACCATCCCGCCGCACTGGCGCAGGCTGTCCTGGTTCACCGTTACGACCTGCAGGCCATGATCTACCTGTACGCACTTCATCGTCTCTTGAAGACACGCCTGGGTGAGCGCTACGACTATGAGCAGCATGTCGGTGGTGCGCTGGTGTTTTTCATGCGAGGCAATCGCTCGCCGGGGCAGGGCGTTCATGTCGAACGACCGCCACTTCAGGCGATGGAGCAACTCGAGGCAATCTTTGAAGACGCTGATCATGGAGTGGCGGTATGAGCAGCGGCCGTAAAGGGAACAACGGCTCGCGCAACGCAGGGCAGTTGCCGCTGCACCTGCAGGATCCGGCCGGCGTCGAACCGGTGCTGTCTTTGCAGGATCCCCGGGCCGCATTGAGTTTGCTCGAGGAATGGCTGAATGCAGGATGGCTACAGCCTCTTGACGTCGGCTTTGCTCGTTTTCTGTACGAGTCTCGGCGCGATGTGTCGGGCCTGTTGCTGCTGGCCGCAGCTCTCACCAGTCATCAGCTGGGTCGCGGCCATGTCTGCCTCGACCTCAATGCGACCTTGCGTTCAACCCAGAGCGTGCTGGATCTGCCACCGGAGTTCGCTGCCGAGCCAGGCGCAGCGCCAACACTGACGCCTGCGCAGGCCTTGGGGCAGCTGGCTCTTGAAGACTGGCGGGCGGCCCTGAATCCCGCCATTGTCTCGGATGGCAGTGTGCCCGCACCGCTCGTACAGGCTGGTAATCGCCTCTATCTTTACCGTTACTGGCGTTACGAACAGCAGGTCGCCGCGGCCATCGCAGCGCGCGTGCAATCGCCCGTTGCCGATGAACACCTACCCGTCGGGCGGGTACGGGCAGCAATTGACGCACTGTTCGGGCCGGTGGCGAAGCATGGCGGCGCCGATTGGCAGCGCCTTGCGTGCGCGCTGGCGGCACGCAGCCGGTTTGCAGTGGTCACGGGTGGTCCCGGTACCGGCAAGACCACCACGGTGGTACGCCTGCTGGCGCTGCTGCAGGCTTTGCATCATGAGGCGCGGTCGCCCGGTGAACCCTGGCGGCCCTTGCGCATCCGCCTGGCTGCACCGACCGGCAAGGCGGCGGCGAGGCTGAACGAATCCATTGCCGGAAAAGTCCATCAGCTGCCCTACGTCAATCTGGCCGGCGGAAGTGCGCTAGCGGCTTCGATTCCCGTGGAGGTCGTCACGCTGCACAGCTTGCTGGGGGGGCGACCGCACTCGCAGGCACGCCGCTTTCACGCGGGTAACCCCTTGCCGCTCGACGTACTCGTGATCGACGAGGCGTCGATGGTTCCGCTGGCCGTCATGGCCGACGTGGTGGCGGCGTTGCGGCCCGACGCCCGCCTGATACTCATTGGCGACAAGGACCAGCTGGCGTCGGTCGAAGCCGGCGCCGTACTGGGCGAAATCTGCCGCCGGGCGCAGCGTGGGCACTATCGCCTGGAGGTGGCGCAGTGGCTGGAACAGGCAACGGGCACGGATGTCCCTCAGGATCTGGTGGACCCGGATGGCACGTCGCTCGACCAGGCGGTCGCCATGCTGCGTTACAGCCATCGGTTCGGAAGTCATAGCGGTATCGGGCGGCTTGCTGCAGCCGTGAATGAAGGGCGGGTCGAAGACGCGCTCGCGCAGTTCGAGGTGTCTTGCGCCGACCTGGCGCTGTTGCGGCTGCGAACCGGCAGATCGGCGCCGCTCGCGAAACTGATTGTCGAGGGCATTGAAGCACCTGCCGAGGCGGGAGTGACGGCGACAGACGCACCTGAGCGGCGGGGTTACGGCCATTATCTCGCGCGGGTGGCTCAAGTGCCCGACTCGAATGATCTTCAGGCGTTTGACCAATGGGCGATCCAGGTGCTTGAGGCGCATCGGTCGTGCCAGGTGTTGTGCGTGGTCAGGGAAGGGCCATGGGGTGTGAAGGGTCTGAACGACTACATCGCCCGCGAGCTGCACCGGAAGGGTCTTGTCCCGGCCCATGCTGGCTGGTACGTGGGACGTCCGGTGATGATCACGCGTAATAACCGCGCGCTGCGCCTGATCAATGGCGATATTGGCGTCGTCCTGCCGTATCCTCTGCCGGATGGCGAGGAGCGGGCGCTGCGCGTGGCGTTTTCCGACGGCGCCGGGGGCGTGCGATGGTTTGCCCCCAACCGGCTCGACGACGTGGAAACTGTGTACGCCCTGACAGTTCACAAATCGCAGGGATCGGAGTTTGATCATGCCGTGCTTGTCATGCCCGCCACGCCGACGCCTGTCCTCACTCGCGAACTGGTTTACACCGGCATTACCCGGGCAAGCCGCGGCTTCACCCTGGTGTTGCCCGGCACGACAGATATCTTCGCCCAGGCCATCGCACAGCGGGTTTACCGCAGTGGCGGGCTAGGTGACGCGCTCGACACCTTGCGGTAGCATCGTGCGAACAAAAATGTAATGCAAAGGAAGTCAGGAGACAGTAATGAGCAGCATCTACGATCAGGATCTGCCGCGCACTGCGGCCAACTTCTCGGCAATTTCGCCGCTTTCCTTCATTGAACGCTCGGCCCGGGTGTACCCGGATCGGCCTGCCGTGGTGCACGGTTCCGGGGCCTCGGCTATCCGGCGCACCTGGTCGGAAACCTATCGCCGTTGCCGTCAGCTGGCCAGTGCACTGACCCGAATCGGTGTCGGCAAGGGTGACACAGTGGCGGTGCTGCTGCCCAATACGCCGCCCATGGTCGAAGCGCATTTCGGTGTGCCCATGACCGGTGCGGTGCTCAACACCATCAACACCCGTCTCGATCCGCAAACGGTCGCGTTCATTCTCGATCACGGCGAGGCCACAACGCTCATTGTCGACGCCGAGTTCGCCGCAGTCGCGCGCAAGGCCCTCGAACTGCGCCAATCCACCAAGCCGATCACGGTCATCGACGCCGCCGATCCGCTGTATAACGGCCCGGCCGACAGCGTGGGCAGCGTCGAATACGAAGCATTCATTGCCGATGGCGACCCCGACTTCCATTGGGAGCTGCCCGGCGATGAATGGGACGCCATTGCGCTGAACTACACCAGTGGCACCACCGGCAACCCCAAGGGTGTCGTGTACCACCACCGCGGTGCTGCGCTGGCCGCCATCTCCAACATCCTTGAATGGGACATGCCCAAGCACGCCATCTATCTCTGGACGCTGCCCATGTTCCATTGCAACGGCTGGTGCTTTCCTTGGGCGGTGGCCGCTCGGGCCGGCGTGAACGTCTGTCTGCGCCGGGTCGAGGCCAAGGCCATTTTCGATGCCATCCGCGAGCACGAGGTCGATCACTACTGCGGTGCGCCCATCGTGCACAGCATGCTCGTGAACGCCCCGGATGCGCTCAAGGAAGGCGTGCCGCCGGGCGTCAAGGCCATGGTGGCCGGCGCTGCACCACCGGCTTCAATGATCGAAGGCATGGAACGCATGGGCTTCGACCTGCTGCACGTGTACGGTCTTACCGAAACCTATGGTCCGGCCACGGTCTGCCCCAAGCACGATCACTGGAAAGATCTCGACATCGGCGAGCGCGCACGTCTGAACGCGCGCCAAGGCGTGCCGTATCATCTGGAGCAGGGCGCGTGCGTCATGGATCCCTCCACCATGACCCAGCTGCCGCTCGACGGCGAGACCATGGGCGAGATCATGTTCCGTGGCAATATCGTCATGAAGGGCTATCTCAAGAACCCGAAGGCCACACAAGAAGCCCTTGCGGGTGGCTGGTTCCACAGTGGCGACCTGGCGGTAGCCGACCCCGATGGCTACATGAAGATCAAAGATCGTAGCAAAGACATCATTATTTCGGGTGGCGAAAACATTTCATCGATCGAGGTCGAAGACATACTGTATCGGCACCCGGCGGTGCTGGCCGCCGCTGTCGTGGCAAAAACCGACGCGCGCTGGGGCGAAACGCCTTGCGCCTTTGTCGAGCTGAAGGAAGGCGCGCAGGTGAGCGCAGACGACATCATCGCTCATTGCCGCCAGCACATGGCGGGCTACAAGGTGCCGCGCCACGTCGTCTTCTGCGAGTTGCCCAAGACCTCCACGGGCAAGATCCAGAAGTTCGAGCTGCGCAAGAAAGCCGAGGCCCTC
This sequence comes from Pseudomonadota bacterium, assembly GCA_023437255.1. GTDB lineage: Bacteria > Pseudomonadota > Gammaproteobacteria > Burkholderiales > Burkholderiaceae_B > Yanghanlia. The sequence continues at coordinate 12,066 of JAEZGR010000323.1, forward strand.
GAAGCCCAGGCCTGAGTCGATCAGGCCAGACAGGCATGCGTGCATGCATGCGCCGACTGCGCGCATGCACGCACCCCCACGGCTGGCCCCGCGTAAAATGGGGCTTTCGTAGCCTGTACAGGAGCCCCCTATGCCTTCATTCGACGTGGTGTCCGAAGTCGACAAGCATGAGCTTGCCAACGCGGTCGACCAGGCCAACCGCGAGTTGGGAAAGCGCTTCGACTTCAAGGGAGTCGATGCCAGTTTCGAACTGGCCGAATATGTCATTACCCAAAGCGCCCCCAGCGTGTTTCAGCTGAATCAAATGCTCGATATTCTGCGTGGCAGGCTGGTCGCCCGCGATATCGATGTGCGCTGCCTCGAGATCGGCGATCCACTCGAAAACGTGTCGGGCGCGCGCCGCCAGGTCACCGTGCGCCAGGGGCTGGATCAGAGTGTCAGCAAGAAACTCATTGCCGAGATCAAAAGCGCCAAGCTCAAGGTCGAGGCTCAGATCAACGGTGACAAGCTGCGCATCTCCGGCAAGAAGCGCGACGACCTGCAGGCCGCCATCGCCCTGTTGCGCAAATCCGAAGTCGACCTGCCGCTGCAGTTCAACAACTTCCGCGACTGAGTCTCAGTTCTTCAGACGGTAACCGGTACGGAAGATCCAGGCCGTCGTGGCCAGGCACAGCAGCAAGAAAACCAGCGTCATCAGCAGGCTGACCACGACGTTTACGTCGGCGATGCTGTAGAAGCTCCAGCGAAAGCCGCTGATCAGGTACACGGCGGGATTGAAGAGCGTGACCGTTTGCCAGAACGGCGGCAGCATGTCTATGGAGTAGAAGCTGCCGCCCAGAAAGGTCAGAGGCGTCACGATCAGCAGTGGTACGAGCTGCAGCTTTTCGAAGCCATCGGCCCAGATGCCGATGATGAAGCCGAACAGGCTGAAGGTGACGGCGATCAGCACCAAGAAGCCGGCCATCCACAGCGGATGCTGGATCTCGTAGTCGACGAACACCCGTGCGGTCAGCAGGATCACCAGGCCGAGCACCACCGACTTGGTGGCGGCGGCGCCGACGTAGCCGAGCAGGATCTCGAAGAAGGACACGGGCGCGGAGAGCACCTCGTAGATGGTCCCCGAGTAGCGCGGCATGTAGATGCCAAAGGAGGCGTTGGCGATGCTCTCGGTGAGCAGGGTGAGCATGATCAGGCCCGGGACGATGAAGGCGCCGTAGCCGACGCCCTGCACCTGCGCCATGTTCGGACCGATGGCGGCGCCGAACACCACGAAGTACAGCGAGGTGGTGATCACCGGGGTGGCCAGGCTCTGCATCAGGGTGCGGCAGGCGCGGGCCAGTTCGAACAGGTAGATGGCGCGCACGGCGTACAGGTTCATTGGCGTTCTCCGCTGTGCACCAGGCTGACGAAGATCTCTTCCAGCGAGCTCTGGTAGGTGTGCAGGTCCTTGAAGTCGATGCCCAGCGAGGCCAGTTCGCGCAGCAGTTCGGCGATGCCGGTGTGCTCCTGGGTGGTATCGAAGGTGTAGATCAGCTGCTGGCCGTCCTCGGACAGGCGCAGCGGGCGGCCGGACAGGGCCGGCGGCAGTTCGGCGAGCGGCTGCTGCAGCTGCAGGTTGAGTTCCTTGCGACCGAGCTGCTGCATCAGGCGCTGCTTGTCCTCGACCAGGATGAGTTCGCCCTGGCGGATCACCCCGATACGGTCGGCCATTTCCTCGGCCTCCTCGATGTAGTGGGTGGTGAGGATGATGGTCACGCCGCGCTCGCGCAGGCCGCGGACCATTTCCCACATGTCGCGGCGCAGCTCGACGTCGACGCCGGCGGTGGGTTCGTCGAGGAACAGGATGCGCGGCTCGTGGGACAGCGCCTTGGCGATCATCACCCGGCGCTTCATGCCGCCGGACAGCTCGAACAGCCGGGCGTCGCGCTTCTCCCACAACGAGAGGTCGCGCAGCAGCTGCTCCAGGTAGGCGTCGTCGCGCGGTTTGCCGAACAGCCCGCGGGAGAAGCGCACGGTCGCCCAGACCGACTCGAAGACGTCGTTGAACAGCTCCTGCGGGACCAGACCGATCTGGCTGCGCGCGGCGCGGTAGTCGCGGACGATGTCCTGGCCGCCGACCAGTACCTGGCCGTTGCCCGGATTGACGATGCCGCAGACGATGCCGATCAGGGTGGTCTTGCCGGCGCCGTTGGGGCCGAGCAGGGCGAAGATCTCGCCGCGCTGGATGTCGAGGTCGATGGACTTGAGCGCCGGGTGGCCGCTGGCGTAGGTCTTGCTCAGGCCGCGGATCGAGATGATGGGCTCCACATGCGCCTCCGGAACGGGAAAAGAGGCGATTGTCGGGACAAGCGCGCTGCCGGGCAAGGCATTTGGCCCTGCCGGAGCAACGGAGTGGCGCGAAGCCGGAGAATGCGGGCGGACGCCCGTCAGTAGATGCGGAACGCCTGGTGGCAGGCCTCGCAGGCCGCCTCGACGGCGCGTACCGGCTCGCGCAGATCGGCGGGGCGCGGTGTGCCCTGGCGGGTGGCTTCGGCCAGCCTGGCGGTGGCGGCTTCCAGATCGCGGGCAAAGCCCTCGAACTGTTCCTGGCGCTGCCAGAGTTCGTCGCGGGCGCTGCTGTTTTCCTCGCGCACCTTCGGAAAGTGCTGCCAGGGCTGCGAGGCCAGCTGGTCCAGCTCCGCGGCGGAGGCGCGGAAGGCCTCGACATCGTAGGGCAGACGGCCGCGCAGCATGCCGCCCATGTCCTCGCTGAGACTCATCATGCGCTGGAACAGCGCCTTGCGCTGCCCGAGCGGCGAATCCGGGTCGATGCGGTCACAGGCGGCGAACATAGGCAGGCAGAACAGCAGGGTAACGAGCAGCTTGGACTTCATGGCTGACGGCAGTGATGGCTGGCAAACGGGGCGCCAGTATCCGTCAGCCCGCCGGCATTACCAAATCCGGAGCGTTACCGAAGGTGTTCCTACTCGACGCCTTCCCAGCTGCCGCCGGCCTTCTCGCAGTCGGCCTTGGGCTGGCCACCGTCGAGGGCGCGGTAGTGGTAGGTCACCAGCTTGGCACCCTCGGGGACCTGCGGGGCGCTGAACGGCTGTTCGGTCTTGCGGCCCACCGATTCGGGGTTGGCCAGGCTTTCCTGGGTCAGCGCGGCGACGCAGCGGCCGAAGAAGCCTTCCGGACAGCGCTCGACCTTCTGGCGCTGGGTGTTCTGCACGTCCTGGTCATTGGCGCAGGACCATTCCAGGGCGGGATCGTCATTGCCCTCGGCCTGGTGGCAGTACTCCTCGCGCACCCCGGTGGGGCCGGTCTGGGCCGGGTCGACGGTGACATAGCAGGCTTCGGCATGCGCCTGGACGGCGCCGAACAGCAACGGCAGAGGGGCGAACACGAGAGCGGGCAGGCGCATGGGGAGGTCCTCCGAACGGTGCGCACGGACCCTATTGTGACCGGCTCGTCCGATGCCGAGTTCGCCGGCGGCCGCCGGCAGGGCTTGGGC
>JAEZGR010000161.1 GCA_023437255.1 Pseudomonadota bacterium
ACGTCACTGAAGGCAACTTCGTGACAGCCGGCGCCGGCTCGCCGGCACTGACCACGTTGGTTTCGGTGGACAAGCTGTACGCATCGTTCGAGGTCGACGAACAAAGCTATCTGAACTTCGTGCAGCCGACCCAGTTGTCTGCAGACGCCCGGACATCGGTGGCCATGGGGCTGAGCAACGAGCAGGGCTTTCCGCGCAATGGGCGGCTTTCATCCGTGGACAACCGGCTGGATACCGCCTCAGGCACCATCCGGCTACGCGCCGAATTCGACAACACGGACGGCAGGCTGCTGCCCGGCCTCTACGCCCGCATACGCCTGACCGGCGGCGCGCCACGCTCGGCGGTACTGATCCAGGAAACGGCCATCGGCACCGACCAGGACAAGCGTTTCGTTCTGGTGGTCGATGAAAACGACCACACCGCCTATCGCCAGGTGCAACTGGGTGCGGTGCAGAACGGCATGCGCGTGGTGGAAGCGGGTCTGCAGGCCGGCGAACGCGTGGTGGTCAACGGCCTGCAACGTGTGCGCCCCGGAGATCCGGTCGCGCCGCAGGCCGTGCAGCCCCCCGGCACTCCTCAGCTCGCCGACGCCGACGCGGGTTCCCGTGCCACGGCCAATGCCGCCGCCAACGCTTCCTGAACGGGGCCAACATGAATATCTCCAAGTTCTTCATTGACCGGCCGATCTTCGCCGGCGTGATCTCGGTCCTGATCACGCTGGCGGGGGCGATCGCGGTCTTCAAGCTGCCCATCTCCGAATATCCCGAAGTGGTGCCCCCTTCAGTAGTCGTACGCGCCCAGTACCCGGGTGCCAACCCCAAGGTGCTGGCCGAAACGGTCGCCGCTCCGCTCGAGGAATCGATCAACGGCGTGGAAAACATGCTGTACATGCAGTCGCAGGGCAACAGCGACGGCAACCTCGCCGTGACCGTCAGCTTCAATCTGGGTACCGATCCCGACAAGGCGCAACAGCTGGTTCAGAACCGGGTGTCCCAGGCGCTGCCCCGTCTGCCCGAAGAGGTGCAGCGGCTGGGCGTGAACACCATGAAGTCCTCGCCCAATCTGACCATGGTGGTGCACCTGATCTCGCCGGATCAGCGCTATGACACGACATATCTGCGAAATTATGCGGTGCTGAATGTCAAAGACCGGCTCGCGCGCATCGAGGGCGTGGGTGAGGTACAGATCTGGGGCGCCGGCGACTACGCGATGCGCGTGTGGCTCGACCCCGGCAAGATGGCGGAACGCGGGCTGACCGCCGCGGAGGCGGTGGCGGCCATTCGTGAACAGAATGTTCAGGTGGCGGCCGGCGTCATCGGCGCCACGCCCACGGCCGACGACGTGCCGCTGCAACTGTCGGTCAACGCCCGCGGCCGCCTGCAGAACGAGGAAGAGTTCGGCAACATCATTCTGAAGACGTCCGATGACGGCGGGGTCACCCTGCTGTCGGACGTGGCGCGGATCGAGCTCGGCGCATCGGAATACGGCCTGCGCTCGTTGCTGAACAATGCACCCGCGGTCGGCATCGGCATCATGCAGTCGCCCGGCGCGAATGCGCTGGCCATCTCCGATGCCGTGCGTGCCACCATGGACGAACTCTCGGCCGATTTTCCGAGCTCGCTCGAAAGCCGGATCATGTACGACCCGACGCAGTTCGTGCGCTCGAGCATCAACGCCGTGATCATGACCCTGCTGGAAGCCGTGGCCCTGGTCGTGCTGGTGGTCATCGTGTTCCTGCAGACGTGGCGAGCATCGATCATTCCGCTGCTGGCCGTGCCCGTGTCAATCATCGGCACCTTCGCCCTGCTCCTGGCTTTCGGTTATTCGATCAATGCGCTTTCGCTGTTCGGATTGGTGCTCGCCATCGGGATCGTGGTTGACGACGCGATCGTGGTGGTCGAGAACGTGGAGCGCAACATTGCAGAAGGACTCTCGCCGCGCGAGGCCACCTACCGCGCCATGCAGGAGGTCAGCGGACCGATCATCGCGATTGCACTCACCCTGGTGGCCGTGTTTGTGCCCCTGGCGTTCATGACCGGCCTGAGCGGACAGTTCTTCAAGCAGTTTGCCATGACGATCGCCATCTCGACCGTGATTTCGGCGATCAACTCACTGACACTGTCGCCCGCCCTGTCGGCGCTGCTGCTGAAGGAGCATGGCGCAGAACCCGACTGGCTGACTCGCGTCATGCAACGGCGCCTGGGCGGCTTCTTCCGCGTCTTCAACCGTTTCTTCAACCGTTCGTCCGACCGCTATGCCACAGGCGTGGGAGGCGTGATCCGGCGCAAAGGGTCGACGCTGGGCGTCTATCTGGTACTGCTGGCGGCCACGGCCGGCGTGTCGTATATCGTGCCGGGCGGCTTTGTACCGGCGCAGGACAAGCAGTACCTGATCAGCTTCGCGCAGCTGCCCAGCGGCGCATCGCTCGATCGCACCGAAGACGTGATACGGCGCATGTCCGACATAGCGCTGAAGCAACCCGGTGTGGAAAGCGCCATCGCCTTTCCCGGCCTGTCGATCAACGGCTTCACCAACAGTTCCAGCGCCGGAATCGTCTTCGTGGGTCTGGACCCCTTTGAGCAGCGGAAGGACCCGGCGCTCTCCGCCGGTGCAATCGCTGCGGAACTCGGTCAGGCGTTTGCCGGCATCAAGGATTCCTATATCGCCGTGTTTCCACCTCCGCCCATCATGGGTCTGGGCACCGTCGGCGGCTTCAAGATGCAGCTCGAAGACCGCTCGGCCATGGGCTACGAAGAGCTCGACGCCGTGACCAAACAGTTTCTGGCAAAGGCGGCCGAGGCACCGGAACTGGGGCCTGCCTTCTCGAGCTACCAGATCAATGTGCCCCAACTTGACGTGGACCTTGATCGGGTGCGTGCAAAGCAGTTGGGCATCGGTATCGACGAGGTGTTCGACACAATGCAGATTTACCTGGGGTCCCTGTATGTGAACGACTTCAATCGTTTCGGTCGCGTCTACCAGGTACGGGCGCAGGCCGACGCGCCGTACCGCTCACAGCCAGAGGATATCCTGCAGCTCAAGGCCCGTAGCGGCAATGGCCAGATGGTGCCCCTGTCGTCGATCGCGACCGTGACTCCCGGCTTTGGCCCGGAAATGGTGGTGCGCTACAACGGATTCACCGCGGCGGACATCAACAGCGGCCCCGCGCCAGGTTACTCCAGTGACCAGGCCCAGGCCGCCGCCGAACGAATCGCGGAAGAAGTATTGCCGCGCGGCATGAAGTTCGAATGGACGGACCTGACCTACCAGCAGATCCTGGTGGGTAACGCGGGTGCCTGGGTGTTTCCGATCAGCGTGCTGCTGGTGTTTCTGGTGCTGGCCGCCCTGTACGAGAGCCTGACGCTGCCGCTGGCCGTGATCCTGATCGTGCCCATGAGCATGCTTGCGGCACTGGCAGGCGTATGGCTCATCGGCGGCGACAACAACATCTTCACCCAGATCGGGCTCATGGTGTTGGTGGGGCTGGCATGCAAGAACGCGATCCTGATCGTGGAGTTCGCCCGGGAACTGGAAATGCAGGGCATGGAAACCGTCAAGGCGGCCATCGAGGCAAGCCGCCTGCGGCTGCGCCCCATTCTGATGACGTCCATCGCCTTCATCATGGGTGTCGTACCACTGGTGATCTCCACCGGGGCGGGCGCGGAGATGCGCCACGCCATGGGCATTGCCGTGTTCTTCGGGATGATCGGCGTCACCCTGTTCGGCCTCTTCCTGACACCGGTCTTCTATGTCGCACTGCGCAAGCTGTCGGCACGCCCGCTGCGCGCGGCACACCCCCACACCGCGCCCGTCGTGCACGCCGCTGAATGAAAGAGATCTGAAATGAACATGTCTTTACGTTTTCCCCTTGCCGGCCTGCTGAGCGCCCTGATACTCGCGGGATGTGCGGTCGGCCCCGAGTATCAGCGCCCCGAAATCGCGACACCCGCCGCCTTCAAGGAGGCCACGCTGTCTCCGGAAGCGGCGCGCCAATGGCAGGCCGCCCAGCCCAAGGAAGCCGTATCGCGCGGCAAATGGTGGCGCATCTTCAACG